>JBBJOD010000214.1:0-8184 GCA_037721715.1 Chitinophagaceae bacterium
GCTATGCAGGGACTGTATAAAGCGGCACCCAAAGAATCATTTATTCCCGGACTCGAATTTTCCGGTGAAGTATTGTCCGTCGGTTCCGAAGTCAGTGACTTTAAGGTTGGTGACCGCGTGATGGGAGCCACAAAATTCGGTGGATACGTCACGCATATTAATATCCATCACCGTTATGTGATTCCACTGCCAGAGGCATGGACCTTCGAAGAAGGAGCCGGCTTTCTCGTGCAGGGACTAACCGCCTGGTATGCCCTCACCGAACTGGGCAACCTCAAACGCGGAATGACTGTGCTTATTCACAGCGCCGCCGGCGGCGTCGGCATACTGGCTAACCGCATCTGCAAAACTTTTGACGCCTATACTATCGGCACTGTCAGCAGTGAGCGAAAGGTTGAGTTCCTGGAGAAAGAAGAATCCTATGATGCCGTAATGGTACGCGATGAACAGTTCTACGAGAAATTAAAAGCCAGGCTGGATGGCCGGCCGCTGCAGATCGTGATGGAATGTATCGGGGGAAAGATCCTCATGCAAAGCTGGAAAGCCATGGCCTCCACCGGGCGACTGATCGCCTACGGAAGCGCCAGCTTTAGCTCCCATGGTAGTTCCCCGAACTATCTGAGCCTGGCCTGGAAATATCTCCGTCGCCCAAAGATCGACCCCTTACGCCTGCCCACACAAAACAAATCCCTGATGGGTTTCAACCTGATATATCTCTACGAACAAACGGAGATGATGCACCAGATGCTCGCAGCATTGCAAGCCCTCGATCTGAAACCTCAGCACATCGGGCATGTGTTTGATTTTGTTGACATGCACCAAGCAATTAAACTCTTTCAACGCGGCGAATCGATAGGCAAGGTGATTGTGAAAGTGCAGGACTAAATACTGCACAGAATTGTACTCATCACAAAATAAAATCCGGGTAAAGTCGCAAAGAATAAATTGCACGAAAAATAACCATAGCAAAACAGTATAAAGCCAAAGTGGGAACAAACTTTATTCTAGGTGACATGAAAACGATATAGCTGAGGATTGCGATTTCGTAAATATTGCCGGTATCCATGGGAAAGCAAGAGAAACATCCATTATTCACAACAGGCGTTTCACAATCAGTTTTTTATGCCCGAAAAGTTTGAAATTATTTATTTTAATATTATTTTCATTCTCGACCTCCCACTTATAAAGCTATCGTGATTAAATAGGCGTTGTTGATTACATTTTAAAAAACTCAATCATGATACATAGGTTAAAACTTTTAGTATCGAAGCTGTTCCTTCTTTCACTAACGTCTGCAATTTGTACGGCTCAAAGCTCTGTAGGTGGAATAATAGTGGATGCTGATGAAAAACCTATGGAAGGTGCAAGTGTTTTGCTCCTCAATTTTAAAGATTCGTCGCTTGCTAAAGGTTCTGTAACAACAAAACAAGGGAGTTTTGTTTTTGAGCATATACCTGCAAACAGCTACCTCATTGCGTGCAGTTTTACCGGCTTCAAAGATACTTACAGCCCTGTTTTTAGTGTTAGTAGTGATAAAGACATTTCTCTCCCGGTAATAAGAATATTAGAGAAGGTCGCAAACCTGGATAAGGTTACAGTGAGTGCAAAAAAGCCCCTGTTTGAGCAAAAAATAGATCGCATGGTGATCAATGTAATGAATAGTATCACCAATACAGGAAGCACTGCCCTGGAAGTGTTAATGCGATCTCCCGGCATAACCGTTAACCAGCAAAATAACACCTTGTCAATGAACGGTAAGGACGGTGTGGTGGTGATGCTAAATGGAAAGATAAATCGTATGCCCATTGAAGCAATGGTACAGCTGCTGGGCGGGATGAGTTCGGCAAATATTGAAAAAATAGAATTGATCACTACGCCACCAACCAACTTCGATGCAGAAGGCAATGCGGGCTTTATTAATATAGTTTTAAAAAAGAACACCCAGTTTGGTACCAACGGCTCGGCTTCTGTTACAGCAGGATATGGAATAGGCGGGGGTCCGGTAACGAGTACAGGCATCAATTTAAACCACAGGATAGAAAAGTGGAACTTCTATGGAGACTATTCTTTTGCACGAACAATGCCTAACACTGAAATAATTCTATACCGAAAGGTGATGAATGGAAGTAATAAGGTAGAGAACTTTATGAATAGCGACAGAGATGACTTCAGAAGAAACCACAGTGGCAGGATAGGTATAGATTATGAAATAAACAAAAAAACGGTAGCAGGGATTTTATTGTCCGGCTTCAGCAATTTGTACGGAATGAAAGCTGTGAACAATAGCAGGATTTATTTGAACAAAACTTTAGACACCACTATAATCATTAATAATCCCGAAAGGCACCCCCTGGACAGTTACAGTGCCAACTTTAACATACAACACCAGTTGAGCAGCGACCGGCAGCTGTCAGTAAACGTCGACTACATTTATTACAGGGATGCAAATACGCTGAGCTATCTCAACGACTTTTATAAAGGCAACGGAAGTTTGCTTTACAGCGAAAGAACAAAGAGTAGCAAGGAAACTCCTATTAATTTTTGGGTGGCCACAGTTGACCATACAATGAAAATAGGAAAGCAAATTGATATGGAGGCCGGTTTAAAAACTACATTTTCCCATTTTATAAATGATGTAAGGGTAGAAAGGGAGATCCAAAACAGATGGACTTTAGACAATAATTTTACCTCAAAACATAATCTGGAAGAAATCATTCTTGCGGCCTATACTTCCTTTAATATCAAACTAGGTGAAAAAACAAACGCTAAAGCAGGCCTGCGTTACGAATACACTAACTCCAATCTTGGTTCCGAAGTAAAAAAGAACATCGTTGACAGGCATTACGGCAATTTGTTTCCCAGCCTCTTTGTTTCTCACGCCATAAACGAAAAAACTTCCTTTAACTTCTCCTATAGTCGCCGCATTACCCGGCCTACTTTTAATGATATGGCCCCTTTCGTTTATTTTGTAGATCCTAATACCGTTTTTTCGGGCAACCCGGCCCTTCAACCGAGTTTTGCCAATGCAGTAAAGTGGGATTATTTATTGAAGCAATTTGTTTTTTCATTATCATACACCCATGAGAAGAATACCATTACGAACTTTTCACCCAGGGTGGATCCCATTACCAATAGACATACACTGGTAGCCGAAAATCAAAAAGATAAAGACATATTATCTGTGACGGTCTCCCTTCCATTTACCATTACCAAAGGGTGGACCATGCAAAACAATATTTCGGGATATTGGCAGCAGTTAAATGCGTTTTACAAAGGGGTGCCTTTACAAATCACGCAACGAAACATTAATCTCAATTCAACTCAGTCTTTTACCTTGCCGAAAAATTTTACTATAGAACTAAATGGCGCCTACCAGTCGGGCGGGCTCTTTGGCATCTATAAAATACGTTCTACTACATCGCTAAACTTTGGCGTTCAAAAAAAGCTTGGTGTTAACGGTGGTACTTTGTTATTTAATGTTACTGATTTTACAGGCGTGCCGCATTTAAGGTTTTCCGTAGATGCGCCAGAACATAACCTGGTGACCAATGGTGATGTTAAATTCACTGCTACAACCCTAAAACTTTCCTACACAAAAAGGTTTGGCAAACTGACTTTAAAAGAAAATAGAAGCAGGAAAACAGGATCAGAAGAAGAACGGCAGCGGGTGCAATAAGCAATAGCTGATTAAACAGTTTCTCTTATCCCGCGATAGTTTGTGTCTTCTCCAGTACGACTTAAGACAAATAGGTTAGCAGGTGCGTCTGGCGGGAAGATATTGTAAGGAATGAAGCGCACTATTTTTTAGAAGTAGTGGAACACCAGGGCTTTATCCTTCAAGCCGTTCATTTTTTTCTATGGTGAAAGTTACCTCCTTATAAAACAGACTGGTGTAGATTTTAATGATCTTTTCCATAAAATAAAATGTCAAAAAGGAAATTATGAATTTCCTTCCTTTTACTTTTATAGACATATATTTTTTGAGCCATTTAAAAGAGTTACACCATTTCTTTTAAAAATCAATTTTTTAACGTTACCTTATTGAGAGAAAATCCGGAAGACTCTTTTACTCGGTTAGGGCTATACAATCCTAACTCATCCTTTCTGTTATTCGCAGGCTGTTTGTATCTTGGAAACATGTTAAACAACGTAAAAATAACGTAATATGAATGCAGAAAACGTCAGGTTATATCCTGGAGTTGTAATCATGGTTATGGTCATTTGCTTCGCCGGTCATTATGTCAATGGACAGGTAAGAATAACGGGAAAGGTGATGAAAGATGGAAATGATCCGCTCGCGAATGCCAACGTATTGATACTAAGGTCCAAAGATTCTTCTCTGGTTAGAGGAACGATTTCCGATAAAAATGGACTGTACACATTTCAGAATGTGTTTCCCGGGCAATATCTGGTTTCAATAACATTTACGGGATTACGGCAGACGTATATAGCACCGTTTTCTTTGTCTAATGATGATCACAATAAAAACTTGGGTGAAACCGTGCTTTCCAGATCTTTAGTGGACCTGAAAGGCGTGCATGTAGTGGCCAGGAAGCCATTATTTGAGCAGAAAATAGATAGGATGGTGATAAATGTCTCTTCGAGCATTACATATGCAGGAGGAACGGCCCTGGAGGTGTTGGAGCGTTCACCGGGTGTGCTGGTCAATCAACAGAATAATACCCTCTCCATGAATGGAAAGGATGGAGTGGTAATTATGATCAATAACAAGATCAATCGGATGCCGATAAGTGCAATAATTCAAATGCTGGAAGGACTGAGTGCAAATAGTATCGAACGAATTGAACTGATTGCCAGCCCCCCTTCTAACTTGGATTCAGAAGGGAATGCGGGTTTCATCAATATCGTTTTGAAGTCAACCACTGAATCGGGCACCAACGGTTCATATGCAGCAACTGCCGGTTTCAGCCGTGGTGAAAATACACAGGTCAATCTAAACCTTAATCACCGTAAGAGCGTGCTAAATCTTTTTGGAGATTTATCCTTTTCAAGGATACTTTCCCAGTCGAACTGGGATGTATACAAAATGGTGATGTACCAGGGTAAGACTAAAGAAACATATCTAAATGTAAACCGACCGGCTGTACAATTACTGTACAATGGCAGATTTGGTGCTGACTATACATTGTCTGATAAAACCATAGTAGGTTTTTTACTATCCGCTTATAGTAATCAACAGTCAAGGGAGTGGAATAATCAAGGTATCCTTCTGATTGATTATAAAGTCGATACGAACTTAGTGATGAGGAATAAGGAAATAAATAATTGGAGTAACATATCCGGAAACTTGAATCTGCAACATGCCATTTCCAAAGATGAAAAAGTGAGCATCAATTTTAATTATGACTATTATTTTTCAAATAACCCATTGGAATATAGCAATGCATATTATGATGGCGACATGAATTTCACACGCGAACATCGTATGGAAGGTTTCAAAAAAACTCCGTTAAATATATGGGTGATGTCGGCCGATTATTCCAAAAAATTATCGGATCAGGTAAACATGGAAGCCGGGCTTAAAGAAACCTGGTCAGGTTTCATTAATGAAACGTTGACCAATAACTTGTTGCCGAACGGCTGGCAAAAAGATGAATTGTTTTCATCAACATATAACCTGCATGAAAATATTCTAGCCGGTTATCTTTCTTTTACCACGACATTCAATAAAAGAACAACGATCAAGTCGGGTTTAAGATATGAACATACCACCTCAAACCTAGATTCTGAAAAGAAAAAAAATATTATTGACCGTAGTTATGGGAATTTTTTCCCAAGTGTATTTTTATCGCATGGGTTCAATGAGCATGATATGGTCAACTTTGCCTATAGCAGACGGATAACCCGGCCTAGTTTTAATAACCTTGCTCCAACAACCGCTTTTATAGATCCCTATACTTATTTCTATGGCAATCCTTACTTACAGCCATCAATAAGCAATACTTTGACAGGTTCTTACACTTATCGAAGGAAAATTATGTCGATGTCTTACAGCCACGAGAGCAAACCGATCACCAATTATTTTCCGAAAGTCGAGGCGGCGACTAACATTCAATCTTTAGCAGCAGAAAATCAAAAGAACCTGATAACAATTACTTCTGGAATAAGTATACCTTTCTCCGTTGCCAAATGGTGGGCTGGTCAAATGAATTTGACCGCAACACACCAGGAAATGAATGTATACCTTAAAGGAACTGTAACTGGATTAAAGCAACAATACGTTACTGCGACTTTATCGCAAACATTTATACTGCCGCATGACATTAGTTTTGAAACTTCTGGAACCTTTAATTCCGGTGGCTTTTTTGGCATATTTATACGAAAACCGTATGGAGGATTAAATGCAGGTGTACAGAAAAAGTTTCCGGGGACACGTTCAAGCCTTCGGTTAAGTGGCGTAAATATCCTGAACACACAAGCGGCCAATATCCACGTCAACATGCCTGAGAATAACCTGGTCACGCGGTTTAAATGTTATTTCAGCTATCCGGGCTATAGGCTAACCTATACTCGCAATTTTGGAAATGATAAGTTAACCCAGGTAAGAAAACGAGCTACGGGCGCAGAGGATGTCAAACAGCGCGTGGAATGAGCATCTTAGGACCTTCATTACTATCTTTTATCGTTTGATCTTTGTGGAAAATGTCAGCAGCGAAGTGTTTCCAATTTCATTCATAGGCAATTATAATCTGGTTTCTCATAGAATGCGACAAATGGTTTAAATACGCAAGACTCTTTAATGTGTGTTTTATTGCATTCAATACCTCTATTTAGTTTGTGGGAATTATTTGATATTACCTTATATTTTACAATGCTTTGATCAGCCACCGATTTCCACAGCCGGCGCAGATAAAATATATTTTGCCAAAAAATAAAAGAATGCTTAATGGAAGAATTCGCCGGCTGACAAAGCTTTTACCAAGGAACACTGCGAAACAAATCGTTTCGTTTAACCGAACTCGGCCATACTTTCCTGTGTGACAAAGCCATTGAGTAAGGGGATAGTTAATAAAAGAGCGTTAAAGGACACTTGAAGCTGAAAGCTAAACTACTGGCGTGTAATTAAAACGTTCGTTAAACCTGCTTAAGAAATAACCGTTATTTTTACTCCTAAATAAAACCGCTATATGATCTGCAGGTTTTCCCTTCTTATTTCTTCACTCGTTTTCCTTATTGCCTGTTCAGGCAAATTGCCTGCTGATGTTGCTGAAGCCTATAAAACAGTTCCTGAAGAAATCGATTTCAACCAGCATGTAAAACCTATTCTTTCGGATCGCTGTTTTTCCTGTCATGGCCCGGATAGGGGAATACAGGAAGCTGGTCTACGATTGGATGTTGCTGAAGCGGCATATGCTGAATTGCCACAAAACCCCGGTCGTTATGCCATTGTTCCGGGCAAACTAGATAAAAGTGAATTGGTGAAACGCATTCTCTCCACCGATCCTGAAGAAATGATGCCTGCACCGAAATCGCATCTCACGCTGAATGCATACGAAAAAGCCGTTTTGGTGAAGTGGGTGGAACAGGGAGGGCAATACAAACCGCACTGGGCATTTATAAATCCGCAAAACCCAACAATTCCCGGTGTACAACAAAAGGCATGGGTGAAAAATTCTATAGACCATTTTATTTTAAATCGCCTGGAGACAAAAAAGCTTTCGCCTTCTCCCGAGGCAGATAAAGAAACCTTGTTGCGTCGTGTAAGCCTTGACCTGACAGGTCTCCCTCCAACCGTACCGGAAATAGACGCATTTCTAAATGATCGCTCCCCAGGTGCGTATGAAAAACAAGTGGACCGTTTATTAGCTTCTCCGCATTATGGGGAAAAAATGGCGGTAGACTGGCTGGATGTTGCCCGTTATGCTGACTCGCATGGTTATACAGTGGACAGGCTGCGGGATATGTCGCCCTGGCGGGATTGGGTAATTGATGCCTTCAATAAAAATCTTGGCTACGATAAATTCATTACCTGGCAATTAGCTGGTGATTTAATGCCGCACCCAACAAAAGAACAATTAATCGCTACGGCTTTTAACCGAAACCACCAGCAAAACATGGAAGGGGGTATAGTAGAAGAAGAATTTCGTGTGGAGTATGTATCCGATAGGGTAAATACTTCCAGCACCGCTTTCATGGCTATAACAGCAGGTTGCGCCAAATGTC
>JBBJOD010000215.1:0-8181 GCA_037721715.1 Chitinophagaceae bacterium
TTATAGGCGAGTTTGCCGATCGTTGTTGTTTTACCAACCCCATTTACACCCACTACAAGTATTACATAAGGGCTTGCCGGAAGCGGGGATGTAAAGGTGTAGCTGCCCGGTGAGGCCGCGTCCACAAGAAGGTTTTCCATTTCCTGCTGAAGAATAGTATTCAACTCGCTCGTATTCACATACTTGTCACGTGCAACCCTTTTCTCTATTTGCTCAATTATCTTAACCGTTGTTTCAATACCCACATCGGCACTTACCAGTGCGTTTTCCAGTTCATCAAGTACTTCTTCATCTACTGTGCTTTTTCCAGCAATTACTTTTGTTATTTTGGTCAGGAAGCTTTCCTTGGTTTTTTGTAAACCCTGGTCTAGATTCTCTTTTTCCTTCTTGCCAAATAATTTATCAAATAGTCCCATAGTGATTTTGATGATGGCTATTAGCTGTAAGCTATTAGCTATCAGCTTTGGTAGTATATGCTGTTTCAGTGTCTCCCACTGCGAAGCCTTTCTATTTTAATGATTGGTTCAAACTAGATTTAGCCAACAGTGGCGGGCGGAGAGCTGACGCCCCAAAGCTGACAGCCCTTAGAAATACAAAAAGCTGCTCCGCGTACAGAACAGCTTATAAACCTTTTATGATGTAATCATTTTTCGGCGAGGAAGTCTTTCACCTTATCCTTGTGCACAATAGCCTCTTTAAAGGTGTAGGCGCCGGTTTTAGGGCTGCGAACTGCCTTCACCACTTTTGTCCAGTTCTTTGCTTCGGCCGCTGCCTTTTGGTCTTTGGTTTTTATCGCTGTTTTAGCACTTTTTGCCATTGTTGTATATTATCAGATATATTAATAATTAAAGCCCCCATTAACAGGCCCTAACCCCTTACTTGATTTCTTTGTGAACAGTAACCCTTTTTAAAATGGGGTTGAGTTTTTTCAACTCAAGGCGTTCTGGTGTGTTTTTTTTATTTTTGGTAGTAATGTAACGGCTGGTACCTGGCTGACCGCTGTTTTTATGCTCGGTACACTCCATGATTACCTGAACCCTGCTTCCTTTTTTTGCCATTGTTTACAATTTTATGGTATCAACCCGTTAGGATTGTAAATTAGATTTTTTCGCCCCTGGCCCTTAATTCTTTAACTACTGCATATAAACCATTCTTATTGATGGTTCTAATGCCTTCCGTGGATGTTTTAATGGTGATCCACTTGTCTTCTTCCGCTAAAAAGAATCTTTTTGTTTTTAAATTGGGGAGGAACCTGCGTTTTGTTTTAATATTGGAATGAGATACACTGTTTCCCGAAACCGGTCTTTTTCCCGTCACCTGACATACTCTGGCCATGATTCAACAAATTTTTGGACGGCAAAGGTCGTAAAAACAATCTAATATTCAAAAACTAATATCATGTTTTTTACAATAACCCCACATTTGAAATCTATTCAGCAGGCTCCTGTTTGTCTTATACCGTTAACCTCCAGGAGTAGATTCATTTCAATTTCGAGGCCCGAATCCATCCGTATGAAAGTTTGCGCTCCTTCAACATAGGCATCGCTGATGGTTCCATGGATGATGGACCGACCGCCATCTTTCATAAAAGTTATTTCGCAAGGTTTCCTCGAGGCAGCCATCATTTCCAACTCTTCGAAGAAATCAAAATCTGGGGGCATAAATTACAGTCTGTTTCAAAAGCGCAAAATTATCTTCTGCAGGCAAATTAATAATTATTTAATTTGAGCGTGAATTTAGTTTACTAATTTGATGAAAAGCAAGGCAACATGACAGATACAAAACGAAAGACAATTGTCAGGGATATCAGTTGGCTATCATTCAACGCCCGTGTGCTGCAAGAGGCATCAGATCCGAGTGTACCGTTAAGAGAAAGGATACGATTTCTGGGGATATTTTCAAACAATATGGATGAGTTCTTCCGGGTACGTGTGGCAACGCTTAAGCGCATGATGGAAATGGGGAATAAATCTAATATGCATATGGAACAATCTCCCGATAAGATACTGGAAGAGATTCAATCCATCGTGCTGAGGCAACAGAATGAGTTTAACCGGATCTGGGACAACATTTCGCTGGAACTCGAGAAAGAAAAGATTTTCCTGGTAACGGAAAAGCAGCTTACTCGTGAACAAAAAGTTTTTGTGATCAGGTATTTTGAAGAAGAAGTACGTTCTAATACCATCCCGCTGATGATTGAAAGTATTCAGCAATTTCCTTACCTGAGAGATAAGTCGATCTTCCTCGGCGTGGTACTTTCCAAAACCGATTCAGCGTACAAACAAAAGTATGCATTGATCGAGGTTCCGAGTAAAACGCTGGGAAGGTTTCTTATTCTTCCCTCTCCGCCAGGGGAGTATGCCATTATCTTACTGGAAGATATCATTCGTTATAACCTTCCTTCCATCTTTTCTTATTTTGGATACGATAAATATGACTCCTGGATATTTAAGGTTACCCGTGATGCCGAGATTGACCTAGATACGGATGTGTCAACCTCCATCATACAAAAGATTGAAAAAGGGCTTAAAAATCGCCGTAAAGGAAAACCAGTCCGGTTTGTATACGACAAACAGATCGATCCGGGATTGCTGGAATACCTCATGCGGCGCATGAACCTGACAAAGAAAGACAACCTGATTCCGGGGGGACGCATTCATAACTTCCGGCACTTCATGGACTTTCCCGACAGTGTCTTTCCAAAAAAAGGCCATCGCAAAAAGCCTTTTCAACATCCCCTGCTTGCCAACTCAAAAAGGGTAACAGACATTGTGTTAGAGAAAGACATCATGCTTCATTTCCCCTATCATTCGTTCAACCCCGTTATAGACATGTTGCGAGAAGCGGCCATAGACCCCGATGTTACCGCTATAAAAATTACCTGCTACCGCCTGGCATCTCAATCAAAAATTGTAAATGCCCTCATAAACGCAGTTCGCAATGGCAAGAATGTAACGGTGATGCTTGAACTACGTGCCAGGTTCGAGGAAGAAGCCAACCTGGAATGGAAAGAAAGACTGGAAGATGATGGAGTTAAAGTAGTAATTGGCCTGCCGGATATGAAAGTGCATTCTAAAATCTGCCTGATCAAGAAACGGCTTAATAACAGGACGATTCATTACGGGTTTGTAAGTACCGGTAACCTGAATGAAAAAACAGCCTTGCTGTATGGCGACCATTGCCTTCTTACGGCAAACCGTAACGTAATGGCAGACGTGAACCGTGTTTTTAATTACCTGGAGAAACCAAAAGAGGGCCTGCATTTTCTGAAAGAATGCAATACCCTCATCCCCTGCCCTACCAGTTTACGCCGCGAACTGATAAAAATGATCAACCGCGAAATAAAAATCGCAAAAAGCAAAAAACCCGCTTCCATCATTCTTAAGATGAATTCATTGTCAGACGAAGAGCTGATAGAAAAACTGTACGAAGCAGCCAGGGAAGGTGTTGAAATCAAGATGATCATTCGTGGCATATTCTGCATGTACACCGAAAGCAAAAAATTCAAGATCCCGGTAACCGCCATCAGCATCATAGACGAATACCTGGAACACGCCAGGATCTTTATATTTCATAATGGAGGCCAGGAAAAAGTATACATCTCATCGGCAGACTGGATGGTACGCAACCTCGACCACCGCGTAGAAGCCACCTGCCCTGTATTTGATGAAGATATAAAACAAGTGCTGAAGAACATTTTAAACATCCAGCTAAGTGACAATGTAAAGGCACGCATCCTGGATAACGGCCTCAACAACGACTACGTTTTTACCGACGAGGATAAAAGAATACGTTCACAAATAGAGACCTACAATTATCTTCTGTCGAAAAGCCAGCAGGATAAGAAAACGATTCATGAATTGAAAGAAATACCGGCACAGGAGATATCCATTATCTGAACATTAAAAATTGAACTATTTGAGACTGGCAGCTATCGACATAGGAAGCAACGCAGCAAGGTTACTTGTTACCGACATTGTACAATATCAAGATACAAAACCAACATTCAATAAGCTGAACCTGGTACGGGTACCATTGCGGCTGGGGTTCGACGTTTTTGAATATAAAAAGATTTCGCAGGAAAAGGTGACCATGATCATCAACACCATGCAATCTTACAAATACCTGCTGGAAGTATACGACGTAAAAAATTATAAGGCCATAGCCACCTCGGCAATGCGGGACGCTGAAAATTCACAAGAGATCATCCAGGTGGTCAAACAGGAAACCGGTATTGAGATAGAAGTCATCAGCGGTGATACAGAAGCGGCTGTAATTTATGAAAATCATTTTGCCGAAAATCTTAACAGGGAATTTTCTTACATGTATATCGATGTAGGCGGCGGAAGCACCGAGCTGACACTTTTCTATGACAATCAAATGGTTTTTAAGAAATCCTTTGATATTGGAACCATCCGCTTGCTTAAAAACCAGGTAGGGGAAAAACAATGGATGGAGATGAAAGATTTTTTGAAAGAAAATATCAAGAACCAAAAAAAACTGGTTGCCATAGGAACAGGCGGTAACATTAACAAGATATTTTCCATGTCTAAGAAAAAAGACGGAAAATCGCTTCCGCTCGACCTGCTAAAGGATTACCACAAAGAGTTCAGCAACTTCCCACTTCACGAGCGGATGCGTGTGTACAGCCTTCGTGAAGACAGGGCAGATGTAATTGTTCCTGCTTTACAGGTATACATCAATGTGATGCGCTGGTCTAATGCAGACGAGATCTTTGTACCCAAGATCGGCCTGGCAGACGGCCTTATACAGGTTTTATACAAGGAACTGGTGGGTCAATGGTCAATGGTCAATGGTGAATGGTGAATGGGATTGATGAATTATGAGTGATGAATGATGAGTACATTATACATGATACCTGATAAACAGTACCCAAATGCTGAAAGCTGATAGTTAAAGCCGATACCGATTAAGGATGCACTTACTTCAACATTAAACTTCAATTCATTTCATGTCTGTTCACAAAGAGATTAAGAAAGTCACCACCAACACTTTGTTAAAAATGAAGGCCGGTGGAGAAAGAATATCGATGATTACAGCCTACGATTTTTCTTTTGCCAAAATTTTTGACAACGCAGGAATTGATATCATTTTGGTTGGCGACTCTGCCAGCAATGTGATGGCTGGCCACGAAACCACTTTGCCGATTACACTCGAACAGATGATCTATCATGCTTCTTCGGTTGTTCGCGGCATCAACCGCTGCCTGGTAACAGTAGACCTTCCCTTTGGCTCTTACCAGGGAAATTCAAAAGAAGCACTTAGTTCTACGATCCGCATTATGAAAGAAACAGGTGCGCATTCCATCAAACTCGAAGGAGGCGAAGAAGTATTGGAATCGGCAAGGCGTATCATTTCATCGGGTGTACCTGTAATGGGGCACCTTGGGCTAACACCACAATCAATTTATAAGTTCGGCACCTATTCGGTGAGAGCCAAGAAGGAAGAAGAGGCTGAAAAATTGAAGCGCGATGCTCTACTGCTGCAGGAAGCGGGGTGTTTCGCCATCGTACTGGAAAAAATTCCCGCCTTACTGGCAAAACAGGTTTCGGAAACCCTTATTATACCAACCATTGGCATAGGCGCAGGAAAACATTGCAACGGGCAGGTATTGGTGATGCATGACCTGCTGGGTATTAATACCGAATTCAAACCCCGCTTTCTTCGTCAATACCTTGATATGAATAAACAGGTTACAGGCGCAGTTCAGCAATACATAGCGGATGTAAAAAGCCAGGAGTTTCCCAATGACAGTGAACAGTATTAAGATACCCCGAAACCTGAAAGACGATAGCTGGTAGCTGACCACTGACCGCTGAGCGCTGAGCGCTTCACCCGAATAATTCTTACCTTGCCTTCTTAGCTTTCACACATGGAGTTTCTAACAGAATTACATCTCGAAACCGTTAACAGCGGTGTTTCTACCGGCAATGAATGGTACACCGACGGCGAAGGAAAGATCGATTCTTACTCACCTGTTGATGGAAAATTGATCGCGTCCGTGAGCACGGCCAACAGGCATATTTATGACTCGGTCATTGCCAAAGCGGCGGAAGCGTTTACCGAATGGCGCTCATGGCCTTCACCCAAAAGGGGTGACGTTGTGCGACAGATCGGTGAAGCGCTGCGAAAGCAGAAAACGCCCCTTGGCCGCCTTGTCTCTTACGAAATGGGTAAGAGCCTGCAGGAAGGATTGGGAGAAGTGCAGGAGATGATCGATATCTGTGATTTCGCTGTGGGTATCTCCCGCCAGCTGCATGGACTTACCATGCACAGCGAACGTCCGGGCCACCGTATGTACGAGCAGTATCATCCCCTCGGCATTGTAGGCGTTATTTCCGCGTTCAATTTCCCGGTGGCGGTATGGAGCTGGAATGCAATGCTTGCCTGGGTTTGCGGCGATACCTGCGTTTGGAAACCTTCCGAGAAAACACCTTTATGCGCAGTGGCCTGCCAGCACATTGTTGGTGAAATCTTCAAGAAGAACCATGTGCCGGAAGGCGTAAGCTGCCTTATTGCCGGCGAAAGGCAAATAGGCGAATGGATGAGCCATGACACCAGGATACCTCTTATATCGGCTACCGGCTCAACCCGTATGGGCAAGGCTGTAGGTGCAGCCGTTGGGGCAAGGCTGGGGAGAAGCCTGCTTGAACTGGGTGGCAATAATGCCATTATTATCTCCGAACACGCAGACCTCAATATCGCATTACCCGGTTGTTTGTTCGGTTCTGTGGGAACGGCGGGCCAACGCTGCACCACAACACGGCGCCTCATTATCCAGGAAAGTGTTTATGACAATTTTACTGAAACACTTGTAAAAGCCTATCAACAAATAAGGATAGGCAACCCGCTCGATGAAAATATTCATGTAGGTCCACTTATTGATAAAGAAGCCGTAAAAGCCTACCAGGAAACGATAGAAAAGTGCAAAAACGAAGGTGGACATTTTGTGGTAGAAGGGGGCGTTCTGGAGGGAACCGAATTTGAAAGTGGTTGTTACGTTAAACCCTGTATTGCTGAAGTAAACAATGATTTTAGCATTGTACAGCATGAAACTTTTGCTCCTATCCTGTACATCATGAAATACCGGCACCTGGAAGAAGCAATAGCCATGCAAAATGGCGTACCCCAGGGACTCTCCTCGGCTATTATGACCTTAAATATCAGGGAATCTGAACAGTTTCTTTCGCAGTCAGGCAGCGATTGCGGCATTGCCAATGTAAACATTGGAACCAGCGGTGCAGAAATTGGTGGCGCCTTTGGCGGGGAAAAAGAAACCGGTGGTGGCAGGGAAAGTGGCAGCGATGCCTGGAAGATATATATGAGGCGTCAGACAAACACGATAAATTATACCGACAAACTTCCCCTGGCACAGGGAATAAGGTTTGATTTGTAAATAAATCTTAATTTGTTCACCCGGTAGTCTTATTCTGTAAAATAAAGCTCAAATTTGACAGTTACAAAAAAAGATAAATTTCATTAGGTATGAAGAAATTGTTAATGGTACTTGCCCTGGCTACAACATGCTTATTTCAAAGTACGGTATCCCTTGCCCAGGGTACATCAGTAATGGAACTTCCAAAAGGATGGCACCTGTTGGATAAAGAAAAAGATGGTTTTTATGGCATCAGCCTCGAAAAAGCTTACCAGTTTGTAAAAGGTAAAAAAAGCAACACCATCATTGTAGCTGTGATAGATTCAGGTGTAGATACACTGCATGAAGACCTGAAGAATATACTATGGACAAATGCAAAGGAAATTCCGGCTAATGGCATTGATGACGATAAAAATGGTTACGTAGACGATGTGCATGGATGGAATTTTATTGGAGGAAAAGATGGCAGGAACGTAAAAGAAGATTCATATGAAGGCGCACGGGTTTATCATAAGTTAAAAGACATCTATGGTAGTAAGGCCGTAGACAGCACCACTTTTACACCGGAAGAATTGGAGCAATACAGGATATGGAAAAAGGTAAAATCAACGGTTGAATATGATGCTTCTGAAGATGGAGTTGATGTGATGATCATGCAAAGAATGGTGGAAACTCTTGTTAAAGGCGACAGCTTACTTCGTAAATCGATTGGGCAGGAGACCTAGACAGGACAGGACCTTGACAAATATGCGCCACTCAATACGGAAGAGCAAAAAGCGAAATCA
>JBBJOD010000007.1:0-27477 GCA_037721715.1 Chitinophagaceae bacterium
GGCTTCCCAAGGTGTCTACGACATGAAAGCTCAAATAATTCGGATTGGTACGGGGATCATATTCGATTGGCATCGAATTATCAATTTTCGCAATAATAGTAACGTTTTTGCCGTTCTTTTGCCTGGCTGAAGCTATCGTTTCATAAGAAGACAAATCTCCCATAAAACTAATTAATACTGCTATTGCAACTGCTATAAATAAAAGAATTATAATATGGGTTTTCTTCATTTTGTCAAGTTCACTGTAAAGTTAATCGAAAACAACCAGATAACTAAAGCGAGGGCAAAGTTCGTGATTTAAATTGCTGATTGCGCGTTTAGCAGTCTTTTAACATTTTGTAATTGACTTTCGCGACTACCGTTAATTAATGGGAGCTTTTTTATGAACGAACCTCTTTGTCATTTAACGCTATTTAAACTGATTATACGGTAACTTGCACCCCGTTTTGACAGTTTGCAATGTGGCCGGTTCCATCTTTTTAATTCCACCTTCCTGGAAGGTTGGAACGAATGCTTGAATTTACATCCATTAAAGTACTTATAATGACAGACCTATCTCAATTTGATTCTAACAGTGCGGGCAATCCTAACAACAACATATTTGGCTTGCCTTTCACGGAAGATGATGCAAGTCTTGTAATCTTACCGGTACCCTGGGAAGTTACGGTAAGCTGCTCAGCCGGAACGGCAAGAGCACCGGAACATATCTTCAAAGCTTCCTTACAGGTTGATCTTTTCGACATTGATAACAAAGACGGCTGGAAACAGGGCTTTTATATGCGACCCGCTGATAAAAAAATCTTGCTGAGAAGCGATTACCTGCGCAAAGAGGCTGAACTATATATAGATTTTATTTCCAAGGGCGAAAAAGTAGTGAAGAATACCTTCATGTCCAAATCCCTCAAGGAAATAAACGAGGGTAGCAATTTTATGAATGCCTGGGTGTACGAACAAACAAAAGATCTGCTAGCGAAAGGCAAACTGGTTGGCTTATTGGGAGGCGATCACAGCACCCCATTCGGGTTTTTCAGAGCACTGGCAGAAAAACATGGTGACTTTGGTATTTTACAGTTTGATGCACATTGTGATTTACGCAAATCTTATGAAAACTTCTGCTACTCACATGCAAGCATCATGTACAACGCGCTTGAGCAGATACCAGAAATAAAGCGGCTGATCCAGGTCGGCGTCCGAGATTTTGGTGACGACGAATGGAACCTTATTTGCAACAGTAATCACAGGGTGATCACCTATTTTGATAAAGAACTGAAGGAGCGCCAATACGAAGGTCAAACCTGGAAGCAGTTGGCTGATGAAATTATCAGTCATCTCCCTGAGAAAGTTTATATTAGTTTTGACGTAGACGGACTGGATCCCAAACTCTGCCCCAATACCGGTACGCCTGTTCAAGGCGGCATGGAAGCAGACCAGGCTCTTTATCTTATCAAGAACATCATAAAAAGTAATCGTAAACTGATAGGTTTTGATTTGTGCGAAGTGGGCGTAGGGGAAAACAACTGGGATAGTAATGTAGGTGCAAGAATATTATGGAGGCTGTGTAACCTGCTGGCATTAAGTAATAAGTAGCTGAACCGAAACCGGCAGGGAAAGCTGCTGCTTGCAACAACCAAATTTCACCTGGTTACTTCGCATGATTGATAAGTATGTTATTACCGTAAGAAACGCAGGGGCTGGTGTTATCAATACAATGAGCATGCTGATATCTTTTTTGTCAGCCGTATTTTTCTTCATTACCTATTTAAGCTCCGGCCACAAAAGTTTCCTGTTTCTTGTTCCAACTGTGTTAATAGCAGGAGCATTGATATGGAACCGCTACTACTTAAAAAAACAGCAGCACTTTACTTACACATGGATGCTTGCCATAGCAGGTATTACCTGGTTGTTTATGCCCTTCCTACCATGGGTAGGTATACCAATTGTGATGCTGGCATTACTGGAAAACAAGGCAAGATTAGCATTGGTGATCCGTTTTTCAGATGAAGGGATTGTATTCAACAGCCTCTTCAGAAAAAAGTTCCTTTGGAATGAATTCGACAACATTGTGCTAAAAGATGGAATAATAACGCTGGATTTTAAAAGCAACAGGCTCTTCCAAAAAGAAATTGTTGATGATGGTGCATACACCAACCAGGAAGATACGTTCAACCAGTTTTGTGCAAGTCGTTTGAAATGATGGTTGAGGGAACGAGTGTAGGGTATTATCGAGAGACTTAGTCTTGTGACTTTGCTCACTATTTATTTTTAAATAAGTATTACTGGTTAATAAAACAAATTGACGAAATTTGCCCTTTTATCCATAACCCATAACCCATAATCCATAACTCCGCTTTGATCATCAATCACTCACCATACATTCTTTACTCCGACGGAAATGGAAACATATTTGAAGACACCAGCTTATACGTCACCGGGCGCAGCGGCTGGGATGCCTTGCCTGTTCCGGCTGACGAGTGGATTGGTTTACCGGAAGGCGGACAACTTTATGAACTACCAGGGCGAAAGGGAATTGGCATAGACGTAAAAACTGGGGAAATGCGTTTATGCGAAAAAGGCTGGGCGGTAGCAGCATTTATACCTCCGGCTCATACTGGCCTGTACCTGGCTGCATATGAATCGGAACGCAATGCCCCTACGCTTCCGTTATTTTGTTATACGGCTGCAGGTTGGTATGAAGAAAAATTTTATGTTCCGGCCGTCCGTATTGAGAACGATATACGCCAGGAATTCGGCGGATTTAACCAACCGCGCGTAGAAAGGGGGGTAAAAAACATCCTCCAGTCGTACCCGCACAACAGGTTGGTTCAGCACCTGGCAAACAATTGCGCCCTCACTTATCATTGCCCCGCGGCACGGAATTATTTCATGGGCAGATGGGAATGTCCTGTACCGTCGTCGCCAGCCTGTAACGCCAATTGTATCGGCTGTATTTCTTTTCAACCCGAAGATGAAACGATCGTTTCTACACAGGACCGTTTGCGGTTCAGACCAACGTCGGAAGAAATTGTTGAATTTACTGTGCCCCACCTGGAATCGGCTCCTTTTCCAATAGTGAGTTTCGGACAAGGCTGTGAAGGTGAACCATTGCTAATGTGGGAAACTATCCGGGATGCTATTATAGAGATAAGAAAACATACACAAAAAGGCAGTATCAACATAAACACCAACGGATCGAAACCTGCGGCAGTTAAAGCGTTATGCGAAGCAGGACTAAACAGCATCCGAGTCAGTACCAACTCAGCAAGAAAAAACACCTACGAACCGTATTACCGTCCGAATAATTACGTCTTCGAAGACATCCTTGAAAGCCTCAGGGGAGTCAAAAATTATGGTGGCTGGACTTCTATCAACTATTTTGTTTTTCCTGGCATGACTGACAGTGTAGCCGAGTATGAATCATTAAGAGAGCTCATTATCAATACAGGTCTCAACATGATACAGTGGCGTAATTTTAATATTGACCCGGATTGGTATATGCAGAAGATCGGCGTAAAAGAAACAGGCGAGTGCCTGGGTGTTAAACAAATGCAGGAGCTTATACGGGAGGAATTTCCAGACCTTAAATTTGGTTATTTCAATCCGCCAATGGAAAGAATCAAAGGAAATTACGCGATGGACTTTGCACACTAACGGATGAGGTGGTCATTGTTTCCCATTTAACCATTCTTCAGCCGGGGCACCTTTAACGGTACTGTTATTGCCAGCATTAAAAGTTGTATTGAAGCATATAGAGACTGAAGACGTATTTTATCAAGTAACATCAAAAGCATTTACAATTGGCCATTGATAATCCACGAGGTAAAAATCTTTATATCGGGGTGGGCCTGGCCGTCTTAGCCGCTATCATCTGGTCCGGGAACTTTATCATTGCACGAGGAATCTACCAGAAAATTCCGCCGGTAAGCATCAACTTTTTTAGGTGGCTGACAGCTTCGGTTATATTACTTCCTTTTGCTTTTAATGTGTTGCGCTCAGAAAAAGAGACCGTAATTAAACACTGGAGATATTTTTTTTGGGTCTCGCTGACCTGCATCGGCCTTTTTAATACCTTTCTTTATATTGCAGGTCATCACACTTCGGCGATCAATTTAGCGCTTATTGGAACAACCACATCCCCTGTTTTCACGATTCTCATTGCAGCGGCATTTTTAGGTGAGCCGGTAAAACCATTACGTGTTGCCGGGCTCATCATATGCATTGCAGGCATACTTACCTTACTGTCTCAGGGAAGTTTCTACCAGTTGATTCATTTTAAATTTTCGCCTGGCGACTGGTGGATTATTGCCGGGTCCCTATTTTTTGCCATTTATAATTTACTGGTGAAACGCAAGCCGGCAGGTATCTCACCTATAACCTTCCTGGTGGTTTTCTTCCTTTTTGGAACAATCATACTCTTGCCCTTTTATATCTGGGAACAGCAACGTGAAGCGTCCATAGCATGGAACGGGCAGCTATACCTGGTAATACTGTACCTGGGCCTGGGTACTTCATTAATAGCTTATCTCTGCTGGAATGCAGCGATTGGGAGGATTGGCCCATCCAGGACCTCCCTATTTGGCAACCTCATTCCTTTTTTCAGTGCAATAGAAGCCTTGGTTTTCCTGGGCGAAAAAATTAAAACAATACACCTGGCCAGTGGAGCGCTTGTTGTAACCGGGCTGGTAATAGCAAACCTGAAAAAGGCAAACGCAAGAAGCACCAATACCTGACACTTGATACCCGGTGGCTGATCGCAAAACTCATGAAACCGGCACGCTCTCTCTTTACGAGAAGATGGCTAAGCTATTCTTACACCCAGCTGCTCTTTGAATAATGCAGCTTGCTATGTAGGCTGAGCCTGCAGTAAATTTAACAGTTCGCTGTTGATACCCAAGGCAATTAGCATGCAACTTGCATCGTTTCCATCTAATAGGTAACTTTATATGGTGAAAGCATATTCAATGACACCCAATTTTGAGTCAAGAAAAAATATAAGGGCCGGTAGCTATACCCTAATTATCTGTAGCTGCCTGCTCATCATGTTTTTCTTCATAAGATGGACCACCCCTGCCTTCCCGCAACCGGTTATTGAAGAAGGAATAGAGGTAAATCTGGGAAGCAGTGATGAAGGCATGGGAACAGACCAGCCCTACGAACCAGGAACGCCCGCACCACAGGAGCAACAAAGGTATACACCACCTAAGGCGACAGTAACAGAAAATACCCCGGTAAAAGAGGTTGAAACCAACGATGATGAGAAGGAAGATGCACCCGTGGTTAAAAAACCGCCGGTGCCTAAGGCAGATGCAACAAAGATTGCCGAAAAAGATATTGTCAAGAATCCCCCGGTAAAGGCTACTCAGCCTGTTGAGAACCCTGTACCGGCCCCTCGAAATCCAAAAGCTGTTTTCAAAGGAGCTTCAGGAACTGGTACTGGAGGAAACGAAGCAGATAGTTATAAGAAAGGTAACAGTGAAGGAATCGCCGGGGGTAAAGGAGACCAGGGAAAGCCCGGCGGTGATCCTAACAGTAAAAATTACGAGGGAAATGGAGGAACAGGAAATTCGGGCGTGAGTATTTCGCGTGGGCTACAGGGCCGCCGTTTTACCAGCCTGCCTTCATTTGAAGACGAATTTAATGAAAATGCAAAAGTTGCGATAAATATTAAAGTAGATGAAACAGGAAAAGTTACTGCTGCTGCCTACGAGCCACGTGGCTCTACCACCTCTGATGCCTCTCTCAAATCAATAGCCACCCGTAAAGCCATGCAGATAAAATTCAACGCTGGCAGTGAGGAAACGTCCGGAACGATTATTTTTAATTTTAAGTTGAGAAACTGAGGTGGTGAATGGTCAATGGTGATAAAGGAAGAACTGCCTTTCTAATGCCTTGTTAAAGAAGGCTACCATATTTAAATTAATAATTTTCCCTTATTTTAATAGATAGATTTATAACTAAACATTTGACCATTCCCCATTGACCATTGACCATTGACCATTGACCATTCACCATTGACCATTCACATCATGACCTACCAGCAAACCCTCGACTACATATTCGCACAGTTGCCGATGTTCAGCCGAATTGGTGACGCTGCTTTCAAGAAAGACATCACCAACACAGTCAGGCTTTGCGAATACCTCGGAAACCCTCATCAAAAGTTTAAATCAGTACATGTGGCGGGTACTAACGGTAAAGGCTCAACGAGCCATATGCTCGCAGCCGTTTTCCAGACAGCGGGTTACAAAACAGGCCTGTACACATCCCCACACCTCAAAGATTTCAGAGAGCGTATTCGTGTGGATGGAGAAATGATCACGGAAGAATACGTGATAGATTTTATTAAGCGGCTTAACCCGCTGATCAAAGAAATGGAACCATCTTTCTTTGAGATATCGGTTGCAATGGCCTTCGAATATTTCGTCCATCACCAGGTTGACATTGCGATCATTGAAGTAGGACTAGGCGGCCGCCTCGATAGCACCAACATTATTACACCTGAACTTTCTGTGATCACCAATATAGGATGGGACCATGCCAATATGCTCGGCGATACACTTCAAAAAATTGCTGGTGAAAAAGCAGGAATCATCAAACCGGGCATACAGGTGGTTGTTGGAGAACGACATGCTGCAATTTCCGATGTTTTTATACAGAAAGCCCAACAGGAAAATGCACCATTGTATTTTGCAACCGATCATTATTTTGTTTCTGAGTGGAATTATCAACAACAACTGTTGATTGCAGAAGTAACCAAAACACATACTGATGATAAGACTTATTATCACTTAGACCTGCCCGGCATCTATCAGACCAAAAATCTCCTGACGGTGCTGGAAGCTATTTACATCTTACAGCAAAAAGAATGGGAAGTCAGGGACGAACACATACATACCGCTTTACGACAGGTAAAAAAGCTAACCGGGCTTCATGGCCGGTGGGAAAAAATTCATGAACATCCGGCAGTTATTATTGACGTTGCACACAATGAAGATGGCTTCAAAGCCCTTGCCATGCAATTGGAAACTACAACTTACCAACATCTCAGAATTGTGATGGGCATGGTAAAAGACAAAGAAATAGATCATATCCTTACCCTTCTACCCCAATCAGCTACCTACTATTTCACCCGAGCGCAGATACCCAGGGCACTGCCAGAAACAGAATTGGCAGCTAAAGGCAAAGCAGCCGGCCTAATCGGTTTGCCGTATCCTGATGTGAACACGGCCTTGCAATTTGCAATAGACCAGGCTGACAAAGACGACCTTGTACTTGTTTGTGGAAGTGTATTCGTTGTAGGTGAAGTAAACAGAACTCAACTGACGCATTGACTGCTGACCTAAGAAAATTGCAACCTGCCCAGTTTTAGAAGTGCCAGGAATATGCAATTGGCATGCACGGACTGTACAATCTTCTGTGAAACCACCAGGTTAATCACTTCTTCAATCGTCACTTCAACAATTTCAAGCTCTTCATTTGCATCAAGTTCCTGCGACGCAGTTTTTATTCCCCCAGTTGCAAAAAACATTTCCGTATAATTATTCAGAACACCCGGATTGGCGGCAAACCTGCCCAGGTAATCAACCGACCTGAATTCATAACCGGTTTCTTCGAGTAATTCTCTTTTCATAGCAGTGATAAAATCTTCACCTGCATCAACGAATCCACCCGGTGTTTCTAGTAATACATCATTGATCGGGTAACGGTACTGTTTAACCAGGACTACCTTTTTTTCTTCAGTAAGGGCAAAAGCGGTAGCTGCCGTTGGTAACTCGACAACAAAATACGGATCTATTACCACACCATCCCGCCTTTGGCAACTGTCTCGCCTGGCAGTAAAATAAATGTGCTTGCTGATATATTCAGAAGAAAGCGTTTTCCAATGTAAATGGTCCATATTGACGTTTTGAATATTTTAATGGGCTAACCTTAATTGATGCCTTTGTTATCAGTTTCAGCTGAGAGGAGGAAAAGCATGAAAAGAATTTTAGTATTAACCCTGTCGTCTAGTCTATTTCAACATTCCGTTACCACCCCATTCTATCGCGCAAGGAAGTAATATGGGCAAGGTGATGCTTTCCATGCCAAGAATAGGTAGCAAGCATGCTCCATAAAGTAATTTCCTTGTTGTGTTGGGGATGGATGAGTTTTTTTTGCCAGTCATCTTCCATCATATTACCCATCAGTTCCACCCATCTTGTATGTAAGGCATGTAACAGTGTCAGGGATACATTTATGGGCACATTCTTCGTATCACTTAAATTTGCCCACGCACCTTCCTCATAGGGTTTGATGGTAGGCATTTCTTCAGTCAGCGCCAGTTTAAAACGCATGTAGGCATTCATGTGACTGTCTGGCATATGATGTATTACCTGCTGTATGGTCCAGCCTCCCGGACGGTAAGGTATTTCCAACTGTCCGGCATCCAGGTTCTGCACGGAATATTCCAGCAGGAGTGGTAAATTACCGATATCGCGCAAATGAAACTCTTTAATCTTTTCGTCGTAGGGCTCCTTTCCAGTGAATTGCTGGTGGGTTAATTTTCCAATCGGATAACGCAATAGCTCTTCGTTGTTCATCTATTTTACAATTTGCAGGTATTTGAATAAGGTGATGACATGAATAAACGAAAGTTTGAACAACGCTTAATCATCCCTGAATTCTTTGCCAGTCAGGTGAATAAATACGTCTTCCAGGTTGGCCTGTTTTACTTCAGTTTTTCGTTCGAATCCTGTATCTACGAGGTTATCAATCAATGTATGGGGTGTATTGATTGCAACGATCTTACCAGAATCTATAATCGCTACCCGGTCACAAAGCACCTCTGCCTCATCCATATAATGGGTGGTAAGAATCACTGTTGTTCCTTTCGAACGTATATTTTTTACTAGTTCCCATAAGTTACGGCGCGCTTGCGGGTCAAGCCCGGTAGTAGGTTCATCCAGGAAAATGACCAGGGGCTGGTTTATAAGTGTAGTAGCGATGGAAAACCGTTGCTTTTGCCCTCCACTTAAATCTTTATATTTTGCTTTGGCTTTGTCTTGCAAATTAACGAGTCCCAACAGTTCCATGGGAACAATGTCGCGGTTGTACAAGCCTGCAAATAAGTCGATTAATTCAGTCAACTTTAACCCGGGGTAATAACCAGATGATTGAAGCTGTACACCAATGATCTTTTTTATCTGGTCAGGTGATTTATCAAGGTCGAAGCCATTGACCATCACAATGCCGCTTGTTTTTTTCCGAAGGGTTTCAATGATCTCAAGGGTAGTAGATTTGCCTGCTCCGTTCGGACCGAGTAATCCAAAAATCTCTCCTTCATACACCTCGAAACTAATGTCTTTTACCGCCTCAAAGTCACCATATTTTTTTACCAGGTTTTTTACCGAAATCATTGTATTCATTGAACTTGCCGTTTTCTTTCGCAATGTACGCGTTTAGGCGGTGCACTTCCCTGCTGATGTCAATAAAATGATGAGGAACCTTCCGTAAGATCGGCGATGGTTATTTTACCGCAAAGATCTGCGTAAAAAATATTGTTCCATCACCTGCCCTGGCAATACCTATACCTGTAATGGAATACTTTCCTTCAATATTACGGCGGTGACCTGGGCTCTTCACCCATATATCCACAACCTGCTGGGCATTGATGTTGCCATAAGCTACATTTTCCGCTGATTTTTTAAGTGACCCCAATTTTTGAGAAATGGTCCTGATACGTTCTTCAAATCCATTATGTCCGAAAGGAGTTTTTTTGAAAGCCATATCACTGCTATGCTTTTCTGCCGCGGCAGAAATAACTTCGTTCAGTTGTAAGGGAGGCAGGCCTTTGGATTGGCGATACTGGTTAACATAATCGAGAATTGCTGCATCCATCTTCAGTCGCGAACTGGCAACAGTTGGGCTTAAACGTGCAGCCTGCATTTTTTCGGAACAGCTCAGGAGAGGAATGGAAATAACCAGTGTGGCAAAAATTAAGAAAAAACCTTTTATATTGTTCGCCGCCATTATTTGTTGTTTTGTACCTATAGGTTTTCAATATTTATACCAATAGGTGCAGGGAAATGCTAAATCGTGAACCTGCTTTTTTAAGTGGAAGAAACGCTGCCACTTAAATGCGCCTCCAGCTCCTCCATCATATTTTTACTTCCAATAAAAAGCGGGCTGCGCTCATGTAACTCAACTGGTTTAAGGTCCAGGATTTTTTCGATGCCATTAGTCGCTTTTCCACCAGCTTTTTCAACAATGAATGCCAGCGGATTGCATTCGTAGAGAAGACGCAGTTTACCTTTCGGTTTGCCCGTGGTTCCAGGGTACATGAAGATTCCGCCCTTAATCAGGTTACGATGCACGTCGGAGACCATGCTCCCAATGTACCTTTGGGTATATGGGCCACCATTGGATTTATTCTTTCTTTGGCAGACATGAATATAAGACCTGACCTTTTCCTCATATTGCCAGAAGTTGCCATGATTTACCGAATAGATCCTGCCTTCATGCGGACATTGTAAATTGGCGTGACTTAAACAATATTCACCGACGGAAGGATCCAGTGTAAAGCCGTTGACGCCCAGCCGGGTGGCATACACCATCATAGTACTTGAACCGTAAATAATATACCCGGCAGCTACCTGCATACGGCCGGGTTGTAAAAAATCATCCATCGTGCAGGGACTTCCCAATGCAGATACTCTTTTATAAACACTAAAGATGGTGCCTATAGAAACATTTACATCAATATTGCCACTGCCATCAAGCGGATCCATCAATACCACATACTTGCTCTTATTGCTGAGCTCATCATCAAACACAACGATGTCAGCATTTTCTTCACTGCCTACACCGGCGCAATGAATGCCATGATGCAAAACCCCAATGAGTTGATTGTTTGCGAACTCGTCTAGCTTCTGCACAGATTCACCCTGTATGTTTTCTTTGCCAAATTCACCCAAAATATCTACCAGTCCTGCCTTATTAACCTCAACATTAACTCTTTTTGAGGCCAGACCAATATCGCGTAACAAGCCGGCGAGCTGACCAGTTGCTCCCGGAACGTCGCGCATTTGCTGAATGGTAAATTCATCCAGCGTAAATACTGTTCTATTGATCATAAAAGCAATTGTTTATGGAACAAATGTAAGTGTTTAAATTTCTCATCGCAACTAAGCGGTTCTTTCCAAATTGACAGCAGATTAAAAGTAATGGCAACAACCAGCGGGAAACATTTTACAATACCATGTGTTATATTTGACACAGTGACTAGTAAGAATGATCAGAGTAGCATCACCATTGTTTAGCATACCTCTATTTTGGGATAACAGATGAAAGTTTTTAAATTCGGTGGCGCCAGCCTGGCCAATACAGCGCTTTTTGAAAATTTGCCCGGCATACTTGAGCCATACCGAGAGCAGGAAACGTTAATAGTTGTTTCAGCTTTGGGTAAAACTACCAACGCGTTGGAAGAAGTGGCTCTTGCATTTTATTCACATAACAAAGACCTGGCACTAAGTCTCTTCGAAAGCATAAAGCATTACCATCTTACAATTGCCAGGTACCTATTGGTGAAATCCTTCAATAAAGCGCTCGACCATCTCCAAAGCTTTTTTACTGAAGTGGAATGGATATTACACGATAAGCCGGTTCTTTCATTTGAATACTACCATGACCAGATTGTATGTACAGGTGAGCTGTTGTCTTCCTTTTTAATGAGTGCGTATCTGAATGAATCCGGCATTTCGAATCAGTGGTTAGATATACGGGATGTATTACGAACAGACAACACTTTCAGAGAAGCCGGAATTGACTGGAAACTTACCATGCAATTGACAAATGAATTTATTGCGCCCGCTTTAAAAGTAAACAAACTTGTAATTGTACAAGGATTTATTGGTGCCACCGATGAAAATGAGAGCACCACACTGGGCCGCGAGGGAAGCGATTACTCAGCAGCAGTATTTGCCAATTTACTGAATGCGGAAAGTGTAACCTTTTGGAAAGATGTGATAGGGATTTTCAACGCTGACCCAAAAAAGTTTACCGATACCATACTGATGAAAGAGTTACATTACGCCGAGATGATCGAGATGGCGTATTATGGCGCTCAGGTAATTCACCCTAATACTATCAGGCCCCTGCAAAACAAAGGCATACCGCTTTTTATTAAGTGTTTTCTTGACACCAGCTTGCCAGGTACTGTAATACAGCAAAAAATAGTTAAAGAACTTCCGGCCATCCGGGTTGTAAAAGATGCCCAGGTACTTGTATCTCTCACGGTGCGTGACTTCGCCTACATCGGCGAGCATGCGGCTGTTGAATTATACAAGCTGTTTGAAGTTTTGAAATTAAAACCGAATTTAATCCAGCATGGAGCCATCAAGTTGATGTGTTGCCTGGATGATTTTCCGGAACGGATTGAAAAATTAGCCATTGCGGCTTCCACGATCTTTGACGTGCAAATTGAAAAAGGACTTACGTTACTCACAATTCGCCATTATAGTAACTTATTACTGGATGCAATGGTGGAAGGAAAACAGGTGTTACTGAAACAGCAAACGCCGGATACTGTTCAAGTGCTGGTACGGGGAACTGTTCCGGGCTAATCAATAAATGTTAATTACTTTTAGTTTGTGAAAGGGATAGCTATGATCCAATAACAATGGTCTGTTTCAATTTTATCGGAACACTTTTTTCTAACCTGACAGCAGGAGTCCATTTTGGCATCGTTTCAAACATGTCTATCAATTTATCGTTTATCTCGTCAGTACCCCCTTTGAGAACTTTAGGATTAACCACCTCTCCATCTTTATTGACTATAAATTCCATTAGAACATACACCGTTTTGTTTTCCTTGGTGAGGTAAGGAGAAAGCTCCTTATCCATTTTTTTCAGGAGGGCCTGGAAGGCATCATTTCCACCAGGATAAACAGGCAGGTTGTTGACAGTTGCCGGGATGTCTTTTTCATCGAACTCTGAATAAGTCCGCTTCTTTCGTACGTATACTATTTTCTCCACCTCTACCTTAGGCTTTGGCAATGCCTCGTCATCATTAATATACTCTCCTTTATTATTCACCAAAACGATAGGAACCTTTTTATATTTCTCAAAGTAATAAAAAGCATTTTTCATTTTGGCAACGAAAGGTGCATATTCAGAAAAGTTCACCAGGTACTTTTTTAAAAAGTCCACACTTCTGCCATTGTCGAAATTTATAGGAAAAATATGGACCGGGATAAAATCCTGTCCCTGGTTTTTGGCATGAGCCGCCAGGATGTACACCTCGTCAATCTGCTGGTCGGTGATCGGTATACAACCGGTTGTTACACAACTACCGTGAATGTATATGTCACCACCCGGCTGCAAAGAATCACTTAGCATTTTATCTGAAATATTAGGATAATTTAAACCAAGCGATAAATGATACTGGCTATTTGGATTGAATTCATTGATGTGATAAAAACCTTCGGGCACCTGGTAATCGCCCTGCATTCGTTTCGGGCCGAGTGTTCCTGCAAGGGCACACACTTTGTAGGTCTTAAACAGTTTGAAAGGCTGGCTTTTCTCATTTTTCACCCATATTTCCATCTGGCTGTCATATTTGAACGACCGTATGTAGAGATAACGGGCCGGCCAGCTCAATCCTTTTGACTGGAATTGTTTCATCAAAGTATCCTGCTTGCGCTGTAACAGTTCGGTGATTTTGGGAATTGATTTCTGGTAATCAATAAAGGTATAGGATGAAGAGGCAGTTTGAGCAAAAACCTTGATAATCGAAAGTGATAATATAACAAAAAAAACAAGGCGTATCCACATTAGCTGGCTTTTGCGCTTACCTGGAAATAACAACATATTTTCTGATGGGTTAATTAGCACGGCGAAGTTAAAAGAAAAGGATGAATGGTCAATGGTGAAAGGTGAATACCTGTTTTTATTAACTTATGCCTCACTCGCAATATTATACGTCCATTAAATCTCTTTCTTTCAACTCTTAATTCTAATTACCTTCACCCGCAATAAAGTGCACATGCAAAAAACAGGGATACTCGGAGGCGGACAACTAGGAAGAATGCTACTTCAGCAGGCCGTAAATTACCCGGTTGAAACTTTTTTAATGGAAATTGATTCTCAATGCCCCGCGGCGCATTTGTGTCATCATTTTGTGCAGGGCGATATCCGCAACTTTGAAGATGTATATCGTTTTGGAGAATTTTTGGATACCATTACAATCGAAATAGAATCGGTAAACGTTGATGCATTGGAGAAACTCGAAGCCAAAGGTGTTAAGATTTATCCCCATCCATCAGCGCTTCGCATTATACAAAATAAAATTCTGCAGAAAGATTTCTATAAAAAGAACGAGATCCCCACTGCTAAATATATAACGCTTCAAAGCAAAAACGACCTGGAGCTTCAGCGGTCTTTTTTGCCAGGTGTGCAGAAACTCGCTGAAGGAGGTTACGATGGCCGGGGTGTGCAGGTTATAAAAACTGCCAGCGACATCAGCAAAGGTTTTGAAGGAGCTAGCATCCTGGAAGAGCTGGTAGATATCCATAAAGAAATTTCCGTTATTATTGGAATCGACGAAAAGGGTGGCACCGCATTGTTTCCACCAGTAGAGATGGTTTTTGATACCGCCTTAAACCAGCTAGACTACCAGGTATGCCCAGCCGGGTTGCCTGAAAAAATCATGTGGCGGGTGGAGGCAGTTGCGTTGAAAGTTGTCCGGAGCCTTCGGTCTCCAGGCCTTTTTGCTGTTGAATTGTTGGTTGACAAAGCTGGCAATGTGTATGTAAACGAGACAGCCCCCCGTGTGCATAACAGCGGTCATCATACCATAGAAGCAAACTATTGCTCCCAGTATGACATTTTGTGGAGAATCTTGTTGGGTTTTCCGTTGGGAAATACAGAAATCATCAGAAATTCAGCACTTGTTAACCTAGTCGGTTCAACCGAATGTAGCGGTGATGTTATTTATGAAGGCATGCGGGAAGTACTTGCTATGGAGAACACCTATGTGCACCTTTATGGAAAAAAGCAAACCAAACCAGGAAGAAAAATGGGCCATGTGACCATATTGGGAAACAACCCGTCTGACCTCATTCGCCAGGCCCATCTGGTGAAAAGCAAGTTAAAAGTTATTGCATAATACCCTTACATAAAGTTGTTTTTTCAATTATTTTTTGAAAGCTGCAGGCAAATAACGGTTATTCACATAACTTTCCATATTGCCAGTTGTTAATGGACAAAATTGCATGAGATGTAAAAAAGGTCACTATATAATATGAAAAATACCACATTGTACTTACTACCTGCACTCCTGATCCTGGCAGCATGCTCTTCGAAAAAAGAACCCGCAAAAAAAGCCCCTCCTGGCGCCAGTAGAAACCTGCCCTCTGCAGTAGAAGGATACCTGGTGAAGACCAGTACAGTCAGTAATACGATTGAAGTGCCCGGAAACCTGCTGCCTTTTGAATCTACTGAACTTCATCCTGAAGTGTCTGGCAGGGTTGTGTTGCTAAACATCCGGGAAGGAACCAGCGTTCCGAAAGGTACATTGCTTGTAAAACTTTTTGATGGGGACCTGCAGGCACAACTGAAAAAATTACAGGTTCAATTATCTATTAACGAAAAAACCGTGCAGCGCCAGGGAGAACTTCTGAAGATAAGTGGTATTAGCCAGCAGGAGTACGATCTCAGCGGGCTGGACGTGAATAATATCCGTGCGGATATTGATGTGATCCGTACCAATATCCAAAAAACAGAAATAAGAGCTCCGTATAATGGCAAGTTGGGATTACGCAGCATCAGCGCAGGAGCATATGTTACCCCTCAAACCATCATTGCAACCATTCAGCAGGTTGCACAACTAAAGCTCGAGTTCACCATACCTGAGAAATATACATCAAACCTTTTTGTGGGCCAGGTAGTTAACTTCAGTACAGAAGGTAATAACAATAAGAAATTCTCTGCTAAAGTAATTGCTACCGAAGCTACGGTTACCGCAGACAACCGAAGCCTGCGGGTAAGAGCAGCGGTAACAACGAAAGACAAGAACCTGCTTCCTGGGGCTTTTGCAAAAGTGGTTATGAACTTTGGTAAAGACAATGAAGCACTTTTAATTCCTTCCCAGGCAATCATCCCAGGTTCCCGGAATAAACAGGTTATTCTATATAAAGGCGGCATCGCTAAATTCCAGGTAGTAAATACAGGTATACGCGATTCGAGCCGGGTACAAATCATCAGCGGCATTAGTGCAGGTGACACCATCATAATTACCGGAATACTTTCATTAAAACCCAACGCAAAAATCAAAATTTCCAAGGTAAGTTCCTCAACAAACGTAACTGCTTTAGATGACGGGCATGCAAACCAGGCAAGTAGCACTGAAAATGTTGAGCTGTAGTTTTATTTTAATATTCCTAAAACGCACCGACGGAATCTGACAATTAAGGCGTCTTATATAAAATTTATAGCCGTAAATTTTTTCAGTTGCCATGGTTATAAGTCTTTCCTAAAATACATTGGTCATTTATGAATATCTCCGAACTCAGTTTACGAAGGCCGGTTTTAGCAATTGTACTTAATGTAATCATCGTTGTATTTGGTGTAATCGGCTTTAAGTTTCTGGGTGTAAGGGATTATCCGGCCATAGATCCGCCAACAGTCAGTGTCAGCACTTCGTACGGCGGTGCAAATGCAGATATCGTAGAATCCCAGATTACAGAACCCCTGGAAAAATCGCTCAACGGTATAGCAGGCATAAAAAACATTACCTCCTCAAGCAGCCAGGGATCCAGTAATATAAATGTTGAATTCGACCTGGGCATCGACCTAGAAGCTGCCGCAAATGATGTGCGTGATAAAGTGTCGCAGGCAGGCCGTTCCCTCCCCCGCGACCTCGATTCACCACCCGTTATCTCGAAAGCCGATGCAAGTTCCAGCCCGATTATATCTATGACTGTTCAAAGTAATTCACGAAATCAATTACAGGTAAGTGAATTTGCTAATAACGTGCTGGTTGAAAGGTTGCAAACCATTCCGGGTGTTAGCTATATCCGCATCTGGGGTGAGAAACGCTATGCCATGCGCATCTTATTTGATCCAGTAAAATTAACAGCATATGGATTAACCTCTTCGGATGTGCAAACTGCCTTGTTGAAGGAGAATGTGGAACTGCCCTCCGGGAAAATCACCGGCAATGCAACTGAATTATCTATTAGAACTTTCGGAAGTTTGGAGACGGAGGAAGAATTCAATAATATCATTATTAAGACAGTAAACGGCAGTAATATCCTATTAAAGAATGTTGGAGAAGCGATTTTGGGACCCGAGAATGAAGAAACTGCAGCAAAAGAAAGCCTTATTCCAATGATTGCCCTTGCAATTACGCCTCAACCAGGCTCGAATTATGTATCCATTTCAACTGAATTTTACAAAAGGCTAGACCAGATCAAGAAGGAAGTTCCCAAAGACATCGAATTGGAAATTCTGTTGGATCAAACACAATTTATAAAAAATTCAATATCAGAGGTAGAGGAAACGCTGTTGATTGCTTTTTTACTGGTAGTATTAATCATCTACCTTTTCTTCCGCGACTGGCTGATTGCTATCCGCCCGATTATTGACATCCCGGTTTCATTAATAGGCGCATTCTTCATAATGTACCTTTGTGGTTTTACCATTAACGTGCTCACCTTGCTGGCAATAGTACTGGCAACAGGCCTTGTGGTGGATGATGGTATCGTAGTTACCGAGAACATTTATAAGAAGATGGAACAGGGAATGGATAAATGGCAGGCAGCTAAAGAAGGGTCTAAGGAAATCTATTTTGCTGTAATATCCACCTCCATCACCTTAGCAGTGGTATTTCTCCCGATAATATTCCTCGAAGGCTTTATAGGCAGGCTCTTCAGGGAGTTTGGGATTGTGGTAGCCGGTGCAGTGCTGATTTCTGCATTTGTTTCGCTTACCCTAACGCCGGTTCTGAATGTGAAACTGACACGCAAGGTTCAAAAACATTCATGGTTTTATACCAAAACAGAACCATTTTTTAAGGGTATGGAAAATGGATACGAACGAGTTCTGCTTAAATTCATGAAGATAAGATGGGTAGGATTTGTTATTGTTGCCCTTTGTGGTGGAGTGATTGTTTTCCTTGGTTCCAGTTTACAATCAGAACTGGCACCGCTGGAAGATCGTAGTCAGCTGAATATACAGGTCAGCGCGCCGGAAGGCACAGCGTTCGATTATATGGATCGCTATATGGATCGATTGTCAGGGTTTATCATGGATTCGGTACCTGAAAGAATAACGGTGTTCGCCTATACCGCACCTGGTTTCAGCGGAGGTGGTGCGGCAAATAGCGGGTTTTTAAGGATAACTCTTTCAGACCCCGATCAACGCGTAAGGTCGCAACAACAGATTGTGGATGATCTTAATAAAAACATAGGCAAGTTCAACGAGGGGCGCGCTTTTGTTACACAGGAGCAAACTATTTCTGTAGGCCGTCGTGGCGGCGGTTTACCCGTGCAGTTTGTAATGCAGAATAACAATTTTGAAAAGATAAGGGAGGCCCTGCCTAAAGTTCTAGATGAAGCCACCAATAACCCGATATTCCAGGCCGTAGATGCGGATCTGAAGTTCAACAAACCGGAATTACGAGTGACCATAGACCGTTTAAAGGCAAGCCAGCTCGGAATTAGCGTAGATGATATCTCACAAACATTGCAGCTGTCGTTAAGCAACCGCCGCCTGGGGTACTTTAACAAAGAAGGCAAACAGTACCAGGTTATGGGCCAGGTTGCCAGAAACGACAGGGACGATCCTTCCGATCTTAAGGGCATTTATGTACGCAGCGCACTCGGAACAACCATTTCCCTGGATAATCTGGTAACAATTAATGAAACAAACGCGCCCCCTACCATATACCATTTCAACCGTTACAAGTCGGCAACAATATCAGCCGGCCTTGCACCTGGAAAAACCATTGGCGACGGTGTAAAGGAAATGGAGAGGATTGCGGCACAGCATCTTGATGATACGTTTGCCACTTCGCTTGCCGGTTCTTCAAGAGATTTCGTTGAAAGCGCTAGCAATACAAGTTTTGCACTCATCCTCGCACTAGCGCTTATTTTCCTCATCCTTGCTGCTCAATTTGAAAGTTTTATTGACCCGTTTATAATCATGTTTACAGTTCCACTTGCCCTTGCCGGAGCTTTGTTATCGTTATGGATTTTTGATCAAACCCTGAATATATTTTCCCAAATAGGAATGATCATGCTGATAGGCCTCGTAACAAAAAATGGTATCCTGATCGTAGAGTTTGCTAATCAACAGCGCATGGAAGGAATCAACAAGGTAGAAGCGGCCATGATAGCCGCCAAAGCCCGCCTGAGACCTATCTTGATGACGAGCCTGGCCATGTCACTGGGAGCATTGCCGCTGGCTTTATCCCTCGGCGCAGCTTCTACCAGCCGTATGCCTTTGGGTATTGTAATTGTAGGGGGTATCATGTTCTCCTTAATACTCACTTTATTCGTAATTCCCGCTATGTACTCTTTTCTTTCTTCTACAAAGAAAAAAAGTAAATTAGATGAAACTGTAACTGTTACAGTAGATGCCTAAAATCACATTAATGAAATCGGTAATAAATATAATGAGGGTATGGCCAATATTCTTTTGCCAGTTTGCTATTGCACAGGATATGCTGTCTGTTGAAGAAGCCATAGGATCCGCCCTTAAAAATAACTACGATATAGAAACGGTTAGAATTGATTCTACTTCCTATGCTATTGACAATGCTTATGCACTTGCTGCCTTTTTACCAGGACTGAGTGGAAATGCCTCCAGGTTATTTACCACGAACAACCAGAACCAGAAACTATCAGACGGGAGCATCAGGGATAGAAACGGTATCAAGTCTAACAACATGGCAGCATCAGTAAACTTGAGGTGGACGCTCTTTGACGGTCTGCGAATGTTTGCAACAAGACAGAAACTTGCGGAATTTCAGCGCCTCGGAGAATTTGCTGTAAAACAACAAGTGGTGACTACTGTGGCGGCCGTTATCAATAACTACTACGATATTGTGAGGCAGAAACAGCAATTAAAAGCCATTGAAGAGCAAATTTCTATCAATGATGAACGCGTTAAACTGGCTGACAGAAGATTTAGTGTTGGACTGGGCGCGAAACCCGAATTACTACAGGCAAAAGTTGACCTGAATGCACAGCTTGCCGCTCAATTAACACAACTAACTCTAATAGCTCAATTAAAAGAACAATTAAATCAGCTAATCGGGTTTCCTACCACCAGGTCGTACGAAGTTTCTGACAGCATCCCTTTCAATCCCCAAATTGAATTTGGAGAGATCCGCAATAACCTCGAAGTAAACAATCCAACACTTTTACTGATAAAAAAGAACATCGGTATATCACGGTTAACGCTTAAGGAGAACAGGGCCGACCTTCTACCAGTCCTGGCTCTTAACTCTGCCTATAATTTTTCACGTACCAATAATGCAGAAGTAATAAACACTTTTACTCCCCTATTTAACCAGAATAAAGGATTGAATTACGGGTTAAGCGTGACTGTACCCATTTTCAACGGCTTCAACACCCGCCGGCTGATCCGGCAGGCAACGCTTGATATCAGGTTACAAGAGGTAAACTATTCTAACCAATTGTCGCAGATTGACGTGGGTGTTAACAACGCTTTCAAAGATTACGAGTTGTACAAGAAATTATTAATACTGGAAGAACAGAACATAGTACTGGCCAGGGAAAATGTAAGTATCGCCCTTGAACGTTTCAGGTTAGGTGTATCTACCAACCTTGAATTGCGGGAAGCACAAATTAGCCTTGAACAGGGATTCAGCCGGTTAATAGCTGCCAGGTATAATACGAAGTTAGCAGAGACAGCACTCCTGAGGCTGAATGGCAAAATAGTTAATTAGCCAGGTAGCATGGTGTCAGTTGCCAGCTTCAGGCAGCAAACATCTAACGCAATGTCTCCTGACAGCCGGTCGTAATTTTTAAAAGAAATTTATCTCACCCAGCTAAGATAAAAGAACAGGAGCAGGATTTCTTTAAGATCCACCCGATTCCAGAGAAGCTTTCCAAATATTATCAGCGATAACACGCAGTTTTGCAAAATATCACAGTTTGTTATTTTTAACCTTTCTTTGCTGCTCAATTGTTTTAATATGAATACAATTGTAGGTATTGTTATGGGTAGCGACAGTGACCTTGATACAATGCAATCTGCGGCTATTTTTTTGAGGGGATTGGAAATAGAAATAGAACTTACCATTGTGTCTGCTCACCGTACACCTTTTCGTTTAATTGAATATGCTACAACAGCTAAGGCGAGAGGACTGAAAGTAATTATAGCAGGAGCAGGTGGCGCTGCTCATTTGCCGGGCATGGTAGCAGCTCTTACCACGCTGCCCGTTATAGGTGTGCCTATTAAATCATCTAATTCTATTGATGGGTGGGATTCAATTCTGTCTATCTTACAAATGCCCAATGGCATTCCGGTTGCAACTGTTGCACTGAACGGGGCAAAGAACGCTGGTATACTTGCGGCAAGTATTCTTGCCGCATATGATGAGTCGATTAGTGAAAAATTAGTGGCATTTAAGAAAACCCTGGAAACAGAAGTACTGCAAAAAGTGGAACAACTAAAACTAAATGGCTGGGAAAACAAGTTCGATAATGACTGACTTATGAATTTAAAATTTTTAGAGTACAAAAAACTAGACGACTTTCCTTCTGGATCTGCTATAGAACATCACGATGACCAGCTTTACCTCGTGGGAGATGATGCCAGGTATGTACTTGTAATGAGCAAGGATTGGAAAATGCTCGAAACGCTAAACCTATTTCCATCTGATGCGAATGCTGTTGCCGGAACTATACCGGACGATTGTGAAGCCACAACGATCATTCACATCAACAAAATTCCATTCTTACTCATGCTTGGTTCAGGAGCCATGGAACCTAACCGGAACAAAGGGGTTTTGATGAACCTGGCTACCCGGGCACTGGAAGAAATCAACCTGACTGATTTTTATAATCGCCTGAAACAAACAGGTTTTGAAGAACTGAATATCGAAAGCGCAACGGTAATCGACGACAAACTTATTTTATGCAACAGGGGAACAAAAGCGAAACCAGATAACCGCCTTATAATTACATCGACTGATTTCTGGAAAAAGCAACAGGTGGCTGAAATATTCACGGTAAAGGTTGAACTAGAGGAAAAGCCTGAAAAAAATATGTCGTTAACCAGTATCACCTACGCATACAAGAATGACTGGCTGATCCTAACAGCTTCTTCCGAAAGTAAACACAATAATTTTGATGAAGGAACAGCCGGCGACAGTTTCCTTTGTGTTATAGAAAATGCCTACCGCAAAACAGACCGTAAGAGACTAAAGCCAAATGAATTATTTAACCTGACCGCTATAAATAAAAAATTTAAGGGACATAAGGTTGAGTCCTTCTGCTTACAGTCTGGCAAAGAAAAAAAACTGAAAATACACCTTGTGACTCATAATGAAGAAGGAGAGCTTTTCCTTTTCAAAGTAAGGTTGAAAGAATAATTGAACCAATGAGTCGTTATTGGTGCTGGTTTAATATAATAAAGTCCTGGTCAAGGGCCGGAGAATATCTGTAAATGGTTTCAATGAAATCAGGTCCATACCGGGCATAATAAGGCATAAAATTTTCTATTCTTTCCTGTAATGACCTGTTAGGGAACAGGTGGGCCTTTACAGCCTGTATCTGTCTTTGCTGATCATCATACTTTCTCTTTTCTGCCTTAAGCATTTTCTTTTCCAGGATATGCAATTGCCTGGTCGCACGTACTTTAAGTGCTTCTACATGCTTTAAGAGACTTTTATCAATGTTGTATGCCACCCGTTGTATGTCGTCATACAAGGCGTTTGCTATTTCAATCTCGTTATTTAATTCAAGCTGCCGGGTTGATTGCCTCTTTACTAGCTCTTCGAGCAGTAATCTCTCTTCCCGGAATAAAGCATGTACAGGAAAACCCAGCTTGTCAATTGTAAGTTGTACGTTTTTATCTATGAAAAGAAAAGAATTTCGAAGAACCAAAAGCGGGTATGGAACACCGTAGTGTTTGAAAAGATCTTTCAATTCAAGCCAGTAAGCTGTTTCACCCCCGCCACCTATAAACGCTATATTTGGTAATATGGTTTCCTGGAACAATCCACGTAAAATTACATTCGGACTAAACCTTTCGGGATGGTTTCGCAACTCTTCCTTTAATGAAGCCTCCGTAAAACGGATTTCCTGCCCAACTACTTTCCATTCATTCCCCTTTTTCACGATGCGCTCACGCAGGTCATCTTTTAAATAAAAAAGATTGATTTCCCTCGGGTTAGCCTGTACCTTATAATGTTGAGATAATCTTTTATTTGTTTCCTCGACAATCGAAGATGGTAACTGGTTCAGGAGATCGTCTTCGAATAAGCTCAGCATAGAGCGTTTTAAAACCGGGTTGTCTGGCAGTAAAATAATTAAACCGTATTCTTTAAATAATTCGTCTGCAAATCTGAATGTTGCTGTCTGTATGTCGGGCGCATTCAGGTAACATGCTTTTAGCAGGGCTATTAATTCATTTCCAAATGGATGAACGCTTAACTCTCCTGCTACTCTCTCGACTATTTTGTCTAATCCCTTTGTATTCATTCTGCCGACTGCGCCCTTCTGGTTCGTTTCCCAAACGATCTTTTCGTTACCCAGAAAAATATGCCCCAACTCCTCAAGATCTGCATCTTCGCTACCCATATAGAATACCGGGACAAACTTATGTTCCGGTAGCTCCTTGTTCAAATGGGTACAGAGCTTAATGATATGAAGTATTTTGTAGATGAAATAAAGGTGCCCTGTAAATATATTGGGTTGATGGGCGGTAACGATGGTAAAAGTATTTTCCTCTGCCAGCGCTTCAATATTTCTACGCACTTTATCCGAGGTTACCTGCGTTGTATATTGAGATTGCAAAACATCTACCAGCAACTTGCGGTTGGTATTAAATAACTTTCTGGAGGCAATGGCTTCGCTTACCCCCTGCACTGTTAGCGGGTGTTCGTAGAAAGGCCGTATCGATGGAGATTCCTGTAGATAATCAACAATTATTTTTGAGAAATATCCTATTTCGCCATAAGGTATAGCAGTAACATTGCAATCCATAATTGATGTTCTAATTAAGTACCAGCTGGCAGATTAGCGGTAAGTTTAATGGTGTGGTGGCTGATCGAGCACAGCCTATTTTACATCATAAGCCACTATCGAATTCTTCATAAATGTGGGTACATACAAAATGCGCTTTTTTGCATCGTAACCAATATCAGCGGAGTTGATTTTTTCACCCTGCGTATCCAATAACTTCTCTTTACTGCCGTCTGCATTAATGTAATAGACCGCCCCAATCCAGCATGACACAATGAATTCATTACCCTGAACATTTTCAATACCGTCAGTTGAACCCTCCATCCCATCGGCGATTTTAGTAAGTTTTTTATCACTCTCCATCTTATACATTGAGCCGGCATCCAGCACGTACAATACCTCGTTGTGAACAAGTAGTCCGTTAGGGCCTTTGAGGCTAAGGCTATCAAGTATAACAGATGGGGTACCGTTTTCTATCCGGTGTACTTTTTTCTGGCGCGAATCTGAAACATACACTATGCCCTTATTATTTATTGTAAGGTCGTTCAGGAAAGTTGCGCCTTCAACGGGGATACGTTTGGTGATTGTTCCTTTCCTGATGTCAATAACAATTACTTCGCTGACGTCTGAAACATACAGGTTACCCTTGTACAAACCCATACCCTTAGGCGCGTTTAAACCGCTGATCCAATCAACCTGAATTATTTTTCCATCCAACGCTACTTTACCAATAGAACCTTTGCCGTCTTTCTGCGCAGCATCCCCGTCAATATTAGAGACATACAATAACTTGTTCTCCGGGTCAAACAGTACAGATTCCGGAACTTTCAACAGGGAATCGGTTTGCCACCTCTTAACCAGCTGGTGTTTTTGCGTGAACCCCATACCTGAAATCAGTAAGAGCATTGAAGTGATTAGCAGCGTTGAATTTTTCATGTTGTTAAAAGTTTGATATTATTGATATAAAAAAGGTCGAGAGCATTTTTAACGGGAGGAAGTTAATTAAATCTTTCTGGTGAAAAAGCCTCGATGTTAATACTGGTTGGCTTTTCATCGACCACCTCACTCACCAGCTTCCCTGTTGCAGCACCTAAACTCAAACCAAGCATAGAATGGCCGGTAGCAATGATACAATTGCGAATGTTTTTTAGACTGCCAATATAAGGCAGCCCATCGGCTGAACATGGACGGTAACCAAACCATACCTGCTCGCGGGCTGGCAATGGAATATCAAACTCGGGATAAACCTCCTTTACCGCATTTAATATTCCTTCTACCCTGTTCATACGCATCGGGCTGTTGGTAGATGTTATTTCCATTGTTCCGCCAAATCGGATCTTGTTGCCATCCATCGGCGTTATGGCAACCCTGCCTTCAATAATCACAGCAGGATAATTTACGCGATAAGGAGAATCTTGCAGGGTAAGGGAATATCCCCGGCCCGGCATCATAGGAATGCTGATTTTAAGCTTCGCCGCCAGTTCCCGGCTCCAGCAACCGGTAGCTAACACAACCTTATCGGCCTCGTAGTAACCAGAACCAGTGATAACCTTACTTACCCGGCTGTCTTTTGTTTCAAAACCGACAACTTCCTGATTATAGATGAAGTGAACCTTGTTTTGCAGGTAATCCTTCATATCCTGCATTAATTTATTGGGATACAAATGGCCATCGCATTTAAAAAAAATAGCCCCGAGCGCCTTGATTTTTGTATGTGGCTCCAAGAGCTGCAGTTCATCGCTATCGAGTAACGCTACATCAAGACCCAGTTTTCTGGCTTTTTCCACCGACCCCTGTGCGTGATGCGCGTTTGCTTCCGTTTGAAAAATTTCGAGCAAGCCCTTATGCTGGTAAGCAAAACTGAACGCTGAATCAGCCGCCCAGTCATTTTCATAAAGGTGCTGACTTAACAGGGCAATGTCGCGCAGTGGTATTGCGGCGGCATTCACTTGTTTCATATTGGCACTCCTTATGAACTTAAAACTCCAATTCATTAAATGCCAGTTTAAGCGCGGCTGAACATAAAATGGGCTTCTTGCATTCAACATCCATTTAAGACCCATTTGAACAATGCCGGGCGTTGGCATTGGCACAAAATGACTCGGGCACACGTAACCTGCATTACCGTACGAACACCCGTCTACCATATCGGTTTTGTCTATTACGATTACCTCGTGCCCGGCTTTATGAAGATAATAAGCACTGCTTAAACCGATGATTCCACCACCTATAATGATACATTTCATTATTTAAAAAAGGATTGAACAAGTTACCTATTTCTGATCAGACGTTTAAATTCAATGCCTGGAACGAGGGCTGCCAGGACCGGTTAACATCTATTGCTTTATGCAATTTTACTTCCTTCCATTTTACTTGGTTGAAAATTTGTAAATGGTAGTATGATGGTAAGTTTCTCGGGGTTTAAGAATCGTATTAGGAAAATCAGGCTGGTTAGGTGAATCAGGAAAATGTTGGGTCTCCAGGCAGAAGCCTGCATGCTTGACATATTTTGCTCCATTTTTCGTACCGGTAAGGCTGCCATCTAAAAAGTTGCCGGTGTAGAACTGTATACCAGGTTGCGTAGTGGTAACTTCCATCAACCGCCCGCTCGATGGATCGTATACTGAGGCGGCAGGACTCAGTTCATTTCCCGATTTGTTTAGTACAAAATTATGATCGTATCCCCCTTTTACAGACGCCAGTTCTTTGCCAATTGGTTTAGTTGAAGTAAAATCCATCGGCGTTCCTTTTACAGCCGGGTGCTGACCGGTTGGAATCAGCTTATCATTTACAATCGTATATTTTTCGGCATTTAATATTACTTCATGGTTTTCTATTGTTTGCGATTTTCCGGCAGAAAGATTGAAATAAGAGTGGTTTGTCAGATTAACCGGCGTTGGCTTGTCCGTAGAGGCCGTGTACTCAATTTTTAACTCGTTATCATCTGTGAGGGAATAAATCACCTGTGCGTGCAGGTTACCAGGGTAACCCTCTTCTCCATCCTTGCTGTCGTAAGTAAGAGCGAGGCTTTTTTCTGCTGGTTCGGCCGTCCAAACAACCTTATCGAATCCCTTCAAACCACCATGAAGAGCGTTTCCATTGTTATTGGCTGCCAGTGTATAGGAGTTCTTTTCAAGGGAGAACTTTCCATTGGCAATGCGGTTGGCATACCTACCTACCAGTGCCCCAAAATAGGGATTGCCGGTTTGCAGGTAACCTGAAAGCGAATCAAAACCAAGGACCACGTCGCCTGTTTCGCCGCTTTTATCCGGCACGAGTATATTGG
>JBBJOD010000216.1:0-8113 GCA_037721715.1 Chitinophagaceae bacterium
ATTAGCGTAAAACGAGTAATTAGAACCGGCAACTAAAGGGTTCCCGGGGAGAAGGCATTGTTTTAAATAAAAATCTTCAGTATATAATAAAAAACAGCAGCCAGGATTCCGCTGACAGGTATAGTTAATATCCATGCCCATAGCAGGTTTACAGTAACTCCCCACCGAACGGCCGATAACCGCTTGGTGGCGCCCACGCCAATGATGGAGCCTGTTATTGTATGCGTTGTACTAACTGGTATGCCAAGATGTTCTGTAAGGAACAGGGTGATGGCGCCGGCAGTTTCTGCACTTACACCCTCAAGGGGAGTAACCTTGGTGATCCGGGTTCCCATAGTTTTAACAATCTTCCATCCACCACTCATCGTTCCTACCGCAATGGCGGCAAAGCAGGAAAAGGGAACCCAGTTGGGAACATTTCTGATGTCGTCTAACTGGCCGGCCGCTACCATAGCAATGGCGATGATGCCCATGACTTTTTGAGCGTCGTTTCCTCCATGACCTAAACTAAAAAGGGCGGACGACACCAGCTGTAGCCTTCTAAACCATTTGTCTGCCTTATAAGGCGTGGCGTTACGGCAGATGTTTACAATGATAACTGTAATAACAAATGCTATCACCATCCCGATTATAGGAGCAAGAAAAATATACAGGAAAATCCTTAAAACACTGGGATAATTGATTACACTGATTCCTGCAGCGCTTAAAGCCCCTGCATGTGCAAGCGCGGCACCCATGAATCCGCCAAGTAAAGTATGGGAAGAACTGGAAGGAATGCCGAACCACCAGGTCAGCAGGTTCCAAAAAATCGCCGCCAGTAGTCCGGAAAAAATCACTTCCTGTGTTACAAAAGGCTCATTCACAGACCGGGCAATTGTATTGGCAATAGCAAATTCACCGATAACGTATTTCGAAATAAAAAAAGCGGCGAAATTAAAAATAGCTGCCCATACCACAGCCTGGAAAGGGGTCAATACCTTGGTGGAAACGATGGTGGCAATAGAATTGGCTGCATCATGGAATCCGTTTATAAAATCAAAAACGAGGGCTAAAATGATAATGACAACAAGAAAGGTCATAAATATTTAATTTGAGAAAAGGAAAGTTCTGCGATTTGAGTAAGATGTAAGTGGCAGATGCTATGCTCAAATTAGATGCTCTCAATTATTAAATTGCTAAGCATATTTTATAATGATCGATTCAATAACGTTGGCTGCATCTTCGCATTTATCAGTCACAATTTCCATTACCTGGTATATCTCTCTTTTTTTAATAACCTCCTTTGCATCAGGTTCTGTTTCAAAAAGGCGGTCTATGCTCAAATCGAAAATATCGTCGGCCTGGTTCTCAATACTATTTACTTTAACAAGTGCGTCTGTAATCTGTCGCATGTTGCTCATATTCCTGAGTTCAAAAACAGCATTTTTTATTTGTTCGCAAGCCAGTTCTATCAGATCTGCTAGTTTCCGGATGCCGGGATCGTTGGGGTTTACCTTGTAAAAATTTATTTTTTTAGCAGCTGAATAAATATAATCGGCAATGTCGTCAAGCGAAGAAGCTAAATGATGGATGTCTTCCCGGTCGAAAGGCGTGATGAAATTCCTACCAAGTTCGGTGAAAATCTTATGAGTAAAATCATCATTAATATGCTCCATGTCTTCCAATTTGGATATAATTCCTGCCCGCTTATCGAAATCAGGTTCTGCTACAACATCTTTGAGCGACTTGCCCATTTGATAAACAGTTGCAGCAACTTCTTCAAATAAAGTATAGAATACTCTATCCTTAGGCATGAAGATCTTCATAATAGAATTTAAACCCATATTAAGAATTTGGGCAAAAATAGAATTAATGACCTTGTATACCATAAAAACCTTTTTGGTAATGATTTCTTAACATGGACATTTCTTTCCGAAAATTCCGGGCTGCCACAGGTTGCAGGCACTTTATAATCTTTCATCAGGGCATTGCATAACATTCCGGTAATATTCTCTTTACAATTCCTTAATACGCCATTAACTGCCCGGTAACATTGCAGCGATACTTTTGCACAATAAATTACTAGGTTGTGATGAAAAGATCCCTGCTCTTGATACTTGTAACATTTGTTTATAGTATACTGTATGCTCAAAATGGTAAGATTTCAGGGAAAGTAACCAATTCCAGCATTGAACCACTTGCGGGTGTATCTATAACAATCGAAGGACAAACCGGAGGCGTTAGAACAGATATCGAGGGAAGGTTTTCCTTGTCAGCTAATCCTGCTAAAAAGTATAATCTTACCTTTTCTTCTGTGGGTTATGCTCCGAAAACTATTTATGATGTTACTGTCGCAGGAAATGAAGTTCAGACGATAGATGTTGTGCTTGCAGATGCCAGCAAGGCATTGGAAACCGTGGTTGTTCAGGCCGTACGTACTAACGCAAGAAGAGAAACAACAGCGTCGTTATTAAATTTTCAAAAAAACAATGCCGGCGTAGCTAGTGTTTTAGCAGCAGACTTTATTCGCCGAACACCTGATAGAAATACGGGTGAAGTTTTGAAAAGGGTGAGCGGTGCTAGTATCCAGGACAATAAATTTGTTATTGTTCGTGGATTGTCTGACAGGTACAATGCTGCTTTCATCAACAACGCACAATTGCCCAGCTCGGAGCCTGATAAAAAAGTATTCAGTTTTGATGTGATTCCCTCTGTACTTGTAGATAATATTGTAATCAGTAAAACCGCTACACCTGATATAACTGGTGAATTTGCAGGCGGACTGGTTCAGATTCAAACAAAGGATGTACCTTCTAAAGATGTTTTTTCTGTTGGATTCAGCATAGGCTACAATACCGTTTCAACCTTTAAGGACTTCACCAGCAATGAACGCAACTCCACAGACTGGATCGGGTTTGATGATGGTACCCGTAAGCTGCCTGCTTCCTTTCCTTCAAACAGGCAACGCTACACTGTAAAAAATGATATCGACAAGGCAGCATTAAGTCAGTCATTCAATGGGGATGTTTACAAAGAGAAAAGTTCAAAAGCAGCACCAAACCAGTCTTATAACCTTACATGGGGTAAAGCATCCAAACTTAAAAATGGAGCAACGATTGGAACAATTGTCAGCCTGATTTACCGTAACACAAAAGCCGTATACAGTGATGCTGAAAGAAACCGCTACGATTTCGAGCGTGCCAATACTGACAAGGACTATATTTTCAAGTATAAAGAAATTCAGAATATATATACCGTCAATTGGGGTGGTGTTGCAAATTTTACCTACATACAGGGAAATCATAAGATATCTTTTAAGAACCTTTTTAACAGGAACTTTGAAGACAAGTACGTTACCAGGTCGGGTACCAATCTCAATAATAATAGCAGCGTTCTCTTTAATTCTTCTTTTTTGAATCAGCGCAGTCTTTATAGTACCCAGCTGGAAGGAGTACACCAGCTGACAACAACAGGAATCAAATTTACCTGGAACTTAAACGGAGCCACGAATTACAAAACGCAACCTGATTACCGTGTAGTTGATTACCGCCGGCCGATTACACTCACCAGCAACCCTTACGTTATCAATGACGATGAAACACGCCGATTCTTTTCAACTTTACAAGATTACAGTGGCGGATTCAATGCTTCTTTACTAGTGCCTTTCAACCTCTTTCAACAAAAGCAGACTTTCAAAATAGGAGGATCTACCTTAGTGAGAGCCAGGAATTTCGAAGCGCGGAACTTTCAATATGCCGGTAGCGAAGCTTCTCGTACATTACCAGTTGACCAGGCTTTCAATACCAGTAACATTGGTGTTGACAGACTATTAATAAATGAAGTAACTCAAAATACCGATAAGTACTTTGCCGTATCAGTATTAGACGGGATGTATGGTATGTTCGACACCCGTATCGGAGAAAATCTACGCGCTATCTTCGGCGCACGTTTAGAATTTTTTGAACAATTCCTGCGTTCAAAAGACCTGGGCAACGAAAATGTAATCGTAAATACAGAGAAATGGGATGTGCTTCCTTCTGTGAACCTTACCTATTCATTCAACGTTAAAAACCAGCTTCGTGCCAGTGGAGCATTAACTGTTGCAAGGCCTGAATTCAGAGAGATTGCCCCATTCGCCTTTTATGATTACGACGCAATCTATGGTGTTTCGGGAAATACAGACCTCAAGAGAACGCTGATATATAACGCAGACATACGTTACGAATATTATCCCAAAGCAGGAGAAGCCATATCACTAGGAATATTTTACAAGAACTTTCATGATCCGATTGAATTTATTATGAACCCTGGTAGCAATGCTGATCGCCAGAACTATGAATATAGAAATGCGAAGAAAGCCACTTCTTACGGCGCAGAACTTGAAATCAGGAAAAACATCAATAGTGATTTTTCAGTTTTTACCAACCTGACCTACCTTTTTTCAGAAGTTACCTTTAATAACCTGAGTGCTGGAGGTAAAGAAGAAACTGCCAGTAGACCTTTACAGGGCCAGTCTCCTTACCTGGTTAATGTGGGTTTACAGTATAATAATGACAAATCCGGCTTAAGTGGCTCTTTATTGTATAACAGGGTAGGTCCACGGCTTTACCTGGTGGGCAGCCCTCCGCCAGGCGCAGGATTTTACGATGTGTATGATGTGCCACGTGACCTGGTAGATCTACAGGTAACCAAGAAGATTCTTAAAACAAAAGGCGAATTGCGCTTAACGATTGCTGATATACTTAATCAGCCGATAGGACAGTACGATAATTTGACTTCCCGCGAATCTTATAAAGCGGGTGCAGGCGACCGCTTTACCAACAGGTATACACCCGGTACAACCATTACCCTGGCTTTTACCTATAACTTTTTACAATAATTGTCAATACAATAATTCAAAATCAAGTACAAATGAAAAAGTTGTTATTTATAACCCTTGTTACCATGGTGAGCGCGTCATCATGTATTAAAGTGAATTTCTCCGAGAACTATGGCGGCGGAGGAACGGGCGGCAGGGGAACTACTGATTCCGTCATCACCGGCAAAATCGATGCTAGTAAAACATATGCACAGGGCAAGTATATTCTTAAGGGCTACGTTTATGTCACAAACAACGCAACACTTACATTTAATCCAGGATGCGTAATTGTAAGTGATATTTCTGAAAAGGGAGCCTTGATCATTGAACGGGGCTCCAAACTGGTTGCGGAAGGGTCTGCCACAAACCCCATTATCTTTACTTCAGGAAAACCGTCAGGTTCTCGGACGCCCGGTGACTGGGGCGGTATCATTTTGTTAGGTAAAGCTCCTACAAATCGTCCATTGAGCCCAGAACCCATCATTGAAGGAGGTGTAAATCGCACATACGGGGGCACTGATGCCAACGATAATTCAGGAGTACTGCGTTATGTTCGTATTGAATTCGCCGGTATTGCGGCAGAGCCCGGTTCAGAGATCAACGGCCTTACCTGTGGAGGAGTAGGCGCAGGCACTATTCTAGATTACGTGCAGGTCTCTTACGGTAATGACGATGCCTACGAGTTTTTCGGTGGTACTGTAAACGCAAAACACCTGATCGCGTTCGGCACACTTGATGACGATTTTGATTTTGATTTTGGTTTTAATGGAAAACTACAGTACGTTATTTCCTTACGAGATAAACCATCTGATACAGACCAGGCAAACGGAGTAGAATGCGATAACGATGGTAGTGGAACTTCGGCTACTCCTTACACAAAACCATCGTTGGTAAACTTCACGCTGATAGGGCCCTACGATACAGCGGGTTCTGCTGCCCTGCATGGTTTTGGTGAACGTTGGAGAAGAGCTACCCGTTTCGTATTCCGGAATAATATTCAGATGGGACATCGTTTAGGGGGCTTTGTAATGGAAAATGATCCTACAATAAACGCATATATCGCGGGAGAATCCGAATACAAACAAAACCTGTTACACGCCTATACCAAAGTGATTAGCAGCACGAACCAAACTCTCATTACAGATGCTGCTTTGAGAACAAAGGTAGAGGCTGAAGGAACCAAAGTATTTCCTTCGCGTGAAGAAATCATGCTGGAGAATCCCTTTAACCTTGCCGCTCCGAACTTTAAACCTAAAGCCGGTTCGCCTGCCCTTACACCGGCATTATCAGCAGCCGATCATACAGGCCTCGATGCATTTTTTGTAAAAGAACCCTTCAGGGGCGCTATCGGTACTACAGACTGGACCACAACTGGCTGGGCCAGCTGGACTCCCAAAACAAATACTTATTAGAACCTGATTGATTAACTTCCATCAAAAGCTGTCTTAAGACTAAATCCTTTTAAGACAGCTTTTTTGTGCTGCAAACTGATTGTAACTTGCGAAGAAAATTCAGTAAGATAATACACTGGAAAGGTCTTTTCGAATCTTGCGGCGTTTCGATGGCGGAAACTTATTACAATAATATCCTATCAGGAATTAAAGGATATTAACCAGGTTGCACAAAAATTTGCATGAAATTATTTTTACCGATACTTAGCATTTATGTACTTGCATGTAATAACCCTTCTGGTTCACCCTCGATGGAGAATGAAGGAAAGGCTGACCCACTCTTACGCCCTGCAGTTGCAAAACAAACAATAACCGACTTATTTGATGAAGCCGGAGATATCGATAGCCTGGTAATTTTATATTATTCCGACAAGATAAAATTTCGGTATTACCGTTTCTACACAACCGCCAGTGAACAGCATCTAAAGGTCTTCAAAGAAAACCTTCAATCAGACACTATTGCGAATAACCAGTGTTTAAAAGACGGAACAATATACGGATACAAACAAGGGAAAATTTATACAACCATTTACTTTAATCTTTCTGATCAATGTAAATTCCTGCGGTTGTTCAAAAATGGAAGATTGTATGATTACCCGCTCAATCATCTACTTCAGGAAGCGCTTAAACGCTTTAAAAAATCAGCCAGAGATCCTTAATGTCCCGATTTTTTGAACGCTACCAGGTTGGTGGATACTTGTAACCTCCTGGATACCTAACCAGGCTATACAAACGTTTAATATTGAATCAGGATAATTAATGTTATCTTACTATTAATTTTTTCATTTTTCAATGGGTGATGTTCGTGCACAAAAAGCTTGTTATAGTGCTCTTCTATGTAATGGTGATTCTCGTCCAGGTAACTACGCTGGCCCAGAAACAGGCTTCCTTTAAACAACTCGATGTATATGGTGATTCATTGCAGTTTGAAATGGACAGTTCATTCCTTATTAACTTTCCCCCAATAATTTCAGAGGGTTCTGTAAAATATTTTTACGAAAAGCTAAACCAGTCTCACTACCATTCGGTAATAAATGCTTTGACGACCTTCAAAGAGCAGCACCATCCGGATGACTGGCTGTTTTATCAACTGGTAAGAAAGGTAGTTCAGCAGGTAAGCCCCAAAGCTGAAAATTATTATCGCTATACACTTTATAAATTGTTTATCCTTGCCAAATGCGGTTACGAAGTAATGTTGAGTACATCCGGTAACTATTTGCTATTCTATGTACAGAGCGATGAAAACATATACAATATTCCCTCCAGGATGAAAGATGGGAAGCAGTTTGTATGTTTAAATTTTCATGATTATAAAAACATCGATTTTCAAAACAATAAGTTTACAGAGATTCCCCTGAATATTTCGAAATCCTCAAAAGGATTTTCTTATAAGGTAACCAGGTTGCCGGATTTCAAGTCGTCGGATTATATTGAAAAGGAAATACAGTTTAACTATTACCAGAATAAGTACCACTTCAAAGTAAAGCTTAACCCTGAGATTCAGCTTCTTTTCACCAATTACCCGGTGGTTGATTATTCTACTTATCTAAATATTCCGTTAAGTAATGAAACTTACAAATCACTCATTCCAGTCCTTAAAAAAGGTTTGAAAGGATTAAGTGAAAAAAATGGTATGGATTATCTTATGCGGTTTACAAGGAACGCTTTTTCCTACATACCCGATTCGAAAAATTTCGGCGGTGAAAAGCGGCTGACAGCTGAACAGACGCTTTATTACAATCAGAGTGATTGTGAAGACAGGGTGGGCCTGTTTTTTTACCTGGTAAAGGAGATCTATAATGTTCCTATGATTGTTCTTACCTAT
>JBBJOD010000217.1:0-8098 GCA_037721715.1 Chitinophagaceae bacterium
TTGCAATCTTTTTCATTGTTATTATTTTGGTCTTAAAGGACGAATTAGAAGGTGAGGTTGACGCCAAAATTGAAATTCTTCATTTGTGGAAATTCCAGTCCATTGCTGGCGGCAATTTCGGGGTCTATCCCAAACTGGCGCAGGTTATCTATAGAGAACAGGTTATAGGCATTTACATAGAACCTGGCTCTTTTAATATTCACCCTGTCAAGTAAATTAGTGGGTACTGCATAACCTAACTGAATGGTTCTTGCCCTGAGATACTTTACATTATGTACCCAAAAGGTTGAATTCCTGTTGTTGTTGCTATGGCCGCCCTGATTGAAGCGGTTGGCGGGATATTTCCCCGGTATCCACGTGCTATTCAGGTTGTACGGATCTTCCCGGTGCCAACGATCCTCAAAAATAGTATTGAAATTTCCGCCGTTCTGGAAGGCTACGCGTGTTTCAAAATTCTGGAACCAAGTGTATCCGGCTCCACCTGAAAAGTCTGCATTAAAATCGAATCCTTTCACGTTGAAACCAAGTGTAAGTCCATAATTGATATTCGGCTGTGCGTTGCCGTAGCCAATAGGTCGTTGATCAAAGCCATCAATTTTTCCATCACTATTAATGTCCTTGTAAATTAAATCACCGGGCAGTAAGGTTCTGTTTCCCTGTCCATCAATATTCACCTTGTAATTATTGATTTCCTCCAGGGACTGAAACTGTCCGCTCACCTCATAGCCCCAGTCGATTCTTAGGTACCGGTCTGTAATATCATTTCTATATTTATCCCAGGAGTTAAAGAACACAGGTTTGTATGACTCCAGCCACTTTGAACGGGAGTAAGAAAGGTTACCGCCGATATTGAAATTGATTGCGCCTGCTTTTCCGCTGTATGCCAGGGAGCCCTCCTGACCGAAGATAGCATCGCTTCCAAGATTTTCTACAGGTAGGTTATACCCTAATTCACTAGGTAACAACAAGTCATATCGGGCCAGTGGTAAACCTGTTCTTTTTCTATAAAACCAGTCGAATCCACCCGTTAGTCTCCCTTTAAACAGGGTAAATTCAGCGACGATGTCAGTATTTGTGCTGGTGTACCAACTAAAGTCAGTAATAGGAATGCCGCGGTCCCTGGAAGTTGTAACGGGTGCGCCATTGACGATAGACACACCGCTATTCCCATAAAAATACCCTGGCAGGTAGGAAAAATTTCCGAATGGCAGATCCCGATCATCGCCCATTTTACCGTAGGCTGCACGTAGTTTTAGATCAGTCAATACACCTTTAAACAAATTGCTGGCGAATGCTTCTTTTGTAATTCTCCAACCCACAGAAGCGCCAGGGAAATAACCTACACGGTTATCGGGCCGGAAAATCTGCGAGGCATCACGGCGACCAAACAATTCGAGAAAATACTTGTCAGCGTAGTTGTAATTAATACGCCCAATATAGCCGACCCGCGCTTCTCTGTTTTCCTGATCCTGATAATCTGCCAGGGTACTGAAGTAGATAAGTGGCAGCACATTGGATTGGGGAATAGACCGAACCCAGTTTCGCCGCCGCTGTTGAGCAATTCGTTCATTTACTACAAGGGCCCCAATCGTATGGTCACCAAAAGTTTTATTATAGGATAGCTGCATTTGGGTGTTGACGTTGATCTGCTTTATCTGCTCTTTTTCGCGCCACGGGTTGATGCTACCGCCAGTTTGGTCATAGGCTTGTGTCGCTGGGCGATAGGTATAGGTTTTATAAGTAAACTCCTGGTTATTGTACAACAAGTCGGCTATGTAATAGGAGTACATGCCTTTCACACTCAATCCCTCTATACCAGGAATTTGGTATTCAGCTTCGAGATTGGTTTGAATCACTCTCCATTCCGAAAAAAACTTCCCTGCATTTTTATAATTAATAAAGGCCCAGTTGGCATCGTTTTGCTCAATAGTATTCAAGTATTCCTTATTGTCATTGGCCTAAGGCCTTTCAAACGGACGGTTGCGAAGGATGGCAAACCGGGGCAGGAAGTAATCATCACCGCCTGGTACACCAGGGTTGGTTCTTGTTTCAACACGACCATTGATTTGTGCCCCTACCCGAAGGCGTTTGGTGATTTTGGCGTCGAGATTAGATTGAATATTAGTTCGGTCGAATTTATACTCCCTGCCCAGTACAGAATTCTGATGAAGATTCGTAGCGGATATGTAGTATTTCACGGCATCGGAGCCACCAGTAACGTTCACGTTTACTGACCTCAGCGGGGCATTTGATTGAATGATGAACTTTCTCCAATCGAAACTTTGGTAACCAAGTTCGGTACCCGTCTTGTATCTCTCCAATTCCGCGGGGGTAATGCCTGTACTGGGATTGACATTGTTCATTTCCGCGTCGGCCTTAAATCGCATGTAATCGTAAGAGTTGTTGGTAACGGTTGGGAACCTTACCCAGTTCTGTAACCCGTAAAAAGCGTCAACATGCACTGCTGGCGCACCGGACCTGCCTCTCTTGGTTGTTACCAGCACAACGCCATTTGCGGCGCGGGCCCCATATACGGCAGCCGAGCCATCTTTTAAAACCGTTATGCTTTCAATATCGTTAGGCGCAAGGTTATTGAACTGACCGGCGTCCTGCTGAATACCATCAATTACGAAAAGAGGCGCGCCCATATTTCGGATTTGAATATTGGCGCTCGCTCCGGGTCGGCCATCCGCCATTCGGAATGTGACCCCCGGTATTTTGCCTGCCAGCCCGGCACTCACTGTGGCTCCGGCATGCACACGATCCAAATCTTTTGACGTAACAGTAGATATTGCGCCGGTTAAGGATTCTTTTCTTCGTGTACCGTAACCTACCACCACCACTTCTCCCAAATCATTATTGGATTGGCTTAAGTAAACAGACGGATTCGTTTGGGTTCCTACGCGAAGTTCCTGGTTCGCATACCCTACATAAGAAAATACCAGTACAGACGTCTGACCTGCAACACCGAGAGTAAAGCTTCCGTCAGCACCTGTAGTAGTAGCATTTCGGGTGCTTTTTTCGGAAACTGTAACGCCAGAAAGCACTGCACCCGAACTGTCACGCACAACACCCGCAACTGAAATTCGGGCGGGCGTTTGCGCAAAGAGCGGTTGTAAAAATGAAAGGAGAAATAAAAAGAGGAAAATGTGCTTTCGAATCTGCAAAAAGGTTTTTGCATTAACAGCGATCTCAGGGAAAAATTTTGACAATTTCATCAGCAAGCAGTTGTAGGTGATTAAAGTTGGAACTCCGTATACCCATTTAAAAACCGAGCGGAGAGGGCTAGAATTAAATACCCTGTGAAGGAACTTGATAAAGATGTAATCTCGAATTCAACCTGTATCAAAATGTTATCAAAATGTTACATTTACTAGACACGACACTTTAAATGCAATAACCTTACATAGAAATTTAGTGAAATTTATTTTTCATTCTTATCTTAATCAGTGAAATATATATATTGTCTGGTCTTTTTGCTTTTGCTTCAATACGGCGCAGCTGTACATGCGCAACCTTACTATTTCAGACATTACCAGGTAGAAAATGGCTTGTCGAACAACTCCGTTTTTAGTGGCACGCAGGATAAAAACGGTTTTATGTGGTTCGGAACAAAGGATGGACTGAACCGATTTGATGGTTATCAATTTAAGGTATTTAATGTAAATAGTAGTGATGAGGGTAGTTTGACCAGGGATCATATTTCCTCGCTTGTGACAGATAAAAAGGGGCGCTTATGGGTTGGGTCGCAAAAAGGATTGTTCAGATTTAACGCGGAAAGAGAACAATTGATCCCTTTTATTGACACATTAAAAGATATAAACGATCTGTTTTTAGATAATCGCGGGCAACTCTGGTTTACATCGGAGTTAACTGTTTGCCGATATAATTTTGAAAAAAAACAATTAAGCACTTTTCCGCCAGGCAGGTATTTTACAGTTACGTCTTTTTGCCAAATGCAAGACGGCGCTATGTGGTTTGCCACCAGCGATGGATACCTTAAGCAGTCTGACAATAATATGCAAACTTTTAAAACGTATGATGTGTTTGCTCATTCGCCTGCCTCTGCTTCAAAATGGATATCGAAAATCATACCCGGCGAAAAAGGTACCATTTACATAGGCACACCCAGCCAGGGAGTCAAACAATTTAATCCAACTACATCTGATTACAAAGACGTATTGATACAAAATCCGGATAAAACTTCAATTTATGTTCGGGATATCCTGCAGGCGAATGATACTGAATTTTGGTTTGCTACAGAGTCGGGCATTTTTATCTTGAATATTGAAACCCGAAAGTTTACAAACGTACGCAAAAAGTACCTTGACCCATACTCCTTGTCCGACAATGCTATTTACACCCTTTATAAGGATAGTGAAGGCGGTGTGTGGACAGGAAGTTACTTCGGCGGTATTAATTATTTTCCTAAACAGTATTCTTCTTTCCAAAAATATTTTCCTGACTATACAAATAACTCAATAAGCGGGAGTGCCGTAAGGGAAATTTGTCCTGATGACTTTGGCAATATCTGGATTGGAACAGAAGATGCCGGGCTGAATAAACTAAACACCCGAACAGGTAAACTTACACGTTTTGAGCCTACGGGTTTACCAGGCAGTATTGCTTATTCAAACATCCATGGACTGCTGGCTGTAAAAAACAATCTATGGATTGGAACCTTTGAACACGGATTGGATGTGATGGACATAAGAACCGGCAAAGTAACAAAGCATTACACTGCCGGGACCGGCGAACATGATCTTACCACTAATTTTATCGTCAGTCTGTTGCAAACCCGGAATGGCGATGTATACCTGGGCTGCAACAATTCTTTATTAAAATACCTGCCTGAAAGCGATGCCTTTTTGGCAATGAAAGATAAAGTGCCTGGTGTGTTTATTTCTTCCATGATGGAGGACCAAGCCGGCATCATATGGGTTGGTACACATGACCACGGCGTATTTTATTTTAATCCTGCTACGGATGAAAAAGGACATTTTGAAAACGAGCCCGATAATAAAAACAGCCTAACGACAAATACAATTAATGCTCTGTATGAAGACAGTTTTCACAATCTATGGTTTGCAACAGAAGGTGGGGGACTATGCCGGCTAAATAAAAGCAAGAAGCATTTTACAAGGTACACCACGAAGAACGGCTTGCCCAGCAATTTCGTTTACAAAGTTTTAGAAGACAACAGAAACGCCTTGTGGGTTACCACTTCCAAAGGACTGGTTAATCTTGATCTTTTGCAAAACCGAACTACTGTTTACACTAAATCAAACGGCTTGCTGAATGATCAGTTCAATTATAATTCCGGTTATAAAGATGAAGGAGGTAAATTATATTTTGGGAGTGTCCGGGGTATGATCACGTTTAAACCAGAGGAGTTTTATCAGAGCAGTTTTATTCCGCCAGTACAGATAACAGGCTTTCAGGTACACAATGAAGAATTGGAAATTGGTAAAGAAACCAGCACACTAAAACAATCGATTGTACACACAGATGAAATCACCCTTTCGCATACGCAGTCTTCATTTAGCATTGACTTTGCTGCTATTAGTTTTACTTCACCGGAGGTTACTCAATACAGCTACATGATGAAAGGTTTGGATGAGAACTGGACACATTTAAAGTCAAATCGGAAGGTATATTTTACAAACTTGAAACCAGGCTCTTACACATTCAAATTAAAAGCTACTAATAATAGTATTTCAAACCGGCAGGAAAAAAGCCTTACCATCCAGATCCTTCCGCCTTTCTGGGCAACGCCCTGGGCGTTTCTTTTTTACATAATTGTAGGTGGTTCATTGCTGTATTACCTCGTGCGTCTTTATCACCAGATGCTCATGAATAAAAAAGAAAAAGATATTTATGAAGCAAAAATTGAATTCTTCACCAACATTGCACATGAGATAAGAACGCCACTCACACTAATCAAAGGTCCGGTTGAAAATTTAAGCGAGCTGGTACATGAACTACCGGTAATAAAAGAGGACGTTTCAACGATGGAGCGTAATACCAACCGCCTTATCACTCTCGTTAACCAGATACTTGACTTTCGGCAAACTGAAACGAAACAGTTTAGCCTGGACTTTAAGAACGTAAACATAAGTGAAGTACTGCGCGAAGCCTACCTTACTTACGAGCCTGTGCTGAAAAAGAAGAATCTTCAGTGCATAATGGATCTTCCTGCTGCCAATCTTTACACTATGGCAGATGAGGAAGCCTTAAATAAAATTTTTAGTAATCTTTTTAATAATGCTGTAAAATATGCCGAAAGGAAAGTGACTATAAAATTAGTCCCTCCGGATAGAAACAGTAATCATTTAATTGTAGAAATAGGTAATGATGGATACATGATCCCTTACGAAATGAGGGAAAAAATATTTGAGCCTTTTTTTAGGTTGCAGGAAACTGCGAAACAAAAAGGCGCTGGTATCGGGCTGGCACTGGCGCGGTCATTAGTAGAATTGCATAAAGGGTATTTAGTCATTAAAGATTGTAAAGAAAATTTGAATGTATTTATTGTCCGCTTGCCCTACTATTATGATACCTCTGAAAAGAAAGTCAACACCTCTGAAAAAACCTCTGCTTTACAAATAAATAAAAATTAGGCTCAGTATGCTCCTGCCGAATATATTATTGGTTGACGATGAAGAGGAAATATTGGATTTTCTTGAACGGATTTTGAAGAACAAATACAGTGTTTTCAGGGCGTTAAATGGCGAACAGGCGGTGGCGGTTTTGAAAAATGAAGCGATCCAATTAGTTGTGAGTGATATTATGATGCCCGGGATTGGTGGTTTCGAACTTTGCAAAATCATTAAATCGAATTTTGAATACTCGCACATCCCGGTAATATTGCTCACTGCAAAAAACACAATTAAATCAAAAGTGGAAGGATTGGAACTAGGAGCAGAGGTCTACATTGAGAAACCATTTTCAAAGGAACACCTGCAGGCGCAGATTGCAAGTCTTATTGCCAACCGGAACATTATAAGAGAATATTTCGCCACTTCCCCGCTGGTGCATATCAAAACTATGGCACATTCAAAAGCGGATGAACGCTTTTTAGAGTCCCTGAACGAAACCATTTATAAAAATATTGATGATGTGGACTTAGACGTGGAAAAAGTGGCGAAGATCTTAAATATGAGCAGGATAACCCTTTACCGAAAAATAAAAGCCATATCCAACCTTACACCTATTGACCTTATTAACCTCACCCGTTTAAAAAGGGCTGCCGAATATATAGCCGAAGGAGAGTATAAGATATATGAAGTTGCTGACATGGTAGGGTTCAGTTCACAAAGCAATTTTGCCCGAAATTTTCATAAGAAATTTAATATGACTCCCACTGATTATTTGCACTTAAAGCAACAGGAGAAGAAAAAAAACAACCCCTAATGAACTGTGATTTGCCTGCTTTAGTTTTTATAAAACCTGCTTGGCAGATTTGTTTTAATTAAATTTCTTTAGGCTTCCCATCCGCCACAACAACACAATATGATAAAAAAATCTATATGCCTGTTTCTGCTGTTGCATCCCGCAATCGTTACACTCAATGCAAAAGAAAAAGATCCTGTAGATTATGTGAATACCTTACAGGGTACCAACTCAAAACATGAACTGACCCGTGGCAATACGTATCCAACAACAGCCCTGCCATTTGGTATGCACACTTGGACGCCGCAAACAGGTAAAAATGGTGACGGCTGGAAGTACCAGTATTTCAAAAAAACAATTCGCGGCTTTCAACAGGCGCACCAGTGCAGTTCATGGACTACTGATTATTGTGTCTTTTCTTTTATGCCTCTCACCGGTAGTCTTATTGTTAACGAAGATCAGAGAGCAACAACATTTAGCCATGACAATGAGATTGCCAAACCCAACTATTACAAAGTAAAACTAGACAATGGCATTGTAACAGAAATGGCACCTACCGAACGGGGCGCCCATCTAAAATTCAGTTTCCCCAAAGGAGGTTCCAGTTATTTGGTGCTTGATGGTTATACCGGTTTGAGCCAGATTAAAATATGGCCGAAAGAAAAAAAGATTACTGGTTATGTGAGCAATAACAAAGACAATAAAA
>JBBJOD010000218.1:0-8077 GCA_037721715.1 Chitinophagaceae bacterium
TAACCGCGTTGTACTTTAAATTAAATGTAATTTTTTTTTAAAGTTGTGATGAACAAGCTCACTTAATCAAACCACCATTCGTGTTCAGGGCAAGATTAAAGATAATGATTCACTGTTAAAAGTTAGTAATTAAACGGCTGGTATCATACTGATTTTTTTAACTGGAAATCCTGATGTCCAGGGATGTCAGCATCTATAATTGTAAGTTTAGCCATCTCACAATCCCTATAAGGTTTTTACAAAGAGGGATACCTGTAAAAGCTGGTATTACTTTGGCAGTGTTTTTCACTATAATTTATTCGTTCATTCAATGATTACAAACCAGGAATCAAGATTCTATTCCGGTACCAGCGGCTTAGCGCTTCCCATACCCAAAAGATTGTTTCCCCCGGAATACCAGGACAAAAGCAGGCTTCAATATTACAGCATGCTGTTCAATAGCATAGAGATAAACAGTTCATTTTACAAACTTCCGCTTGCCTCCACCGTGCGAAAATGGGCCGAAGCTGTGCCGGATCACTTTCGGTTCACCTTTAAACTCTGGAAAGCCATTACCCATAACAAAGGCCTTGATTTTGAACCGGCAAACATTGAATCATTTTTCCAGGTTATCAACCAGGCAGGAGACAACAAAGGATGTTTGCTTGTTCAATTTCCGCCAAGCCTTACCATCACCTGTGCTGCACAACTTAAAGATTTGCTGATATGCTTACGTAAATCAGACCCCGACCATACCTGGAATATCGCGCTTGAATTTCGTAACCGGTCCTGGTACCAGGAAGCGGTATATGATCTATTACAGTTTTATGATGCAGGTATGGTGTTGCACGATATTCCTGCCTCAGCCATTTCTATGATGGACTCCCCTGTGGGTTTCGTATATCTTAGGTTCCACGGGCCTGCCGGCGCTTATAGAGGCAGTTATGCAGACGATTTTCTCCAGGAGTATGCTCAGTACGTAGCAGACTGGATAGAGGAGGAAAAAGAGGTGTATGTTTATTTCAACAACACCATGGGTGAGGCGGTCGGCAATTTACAAACGCTGAACCGTTTTGTAGGCATGTAGCCCATAGTGATTAATATACCTTACTGTTAATGATTGTTTTAAAGTTACCGCTCTCAAAAACTGGATTTCTTAACCAGGACAGGAAAAATAAATACTTAGAATACTAATATATTTAGTAATTTGCTAAAAATATAAGCAAGGCCTGCAAACAGGCCTATTAAACGTCAGATGGATGCAAATAAGACTGATATTATTCACCAATTACAAAAAGAAATCCTATCCATACAGGGCTTCAGGCCTGGCCCTCCTTGCAATGAATTGGATCTGGGGCTAGGGGTTATTAATCATTCTTTTCCTAATGACACCTTTCCTTTAGGAGCGGTACATGAGTTTCTGTGTGCGGGAGCAGAAGATGCAGCGGCGACAGGCGGCTTTATTGCGGGTTTGCTGGCTGATCTTATGCGAAGCGGTGGGGCATCCGTCTGGATCAGTTCAGTAAGAAACATCTTTCCCCCTGCACTAAAATTTTTTGGAATTGAGCCTCACCGAATCATTTTTGTAGATATGCAGCAGGAAAAGGATGTTCTATGGGCCATAGAAGAAGCATTGAAATGTGAAGGATTGGCTGCCGTAATTGGAGAGTTACAGGAGATCAGCTTTACGGGCTCCAGGCGGCTCCAGATAGCTGTTGAGCAAAGTCGGGTAACCGGCTTCCTCATTCGTAACCATCCACGAAAGCTTCAATCGATTGCTTGCGTCTCTCGTTGGAAAATTAGACCGCTACCCAGTAAATTGGATAATGGGATGCCTGGTATTGGTTTTCCCCGCTGGACTGTTGACCTTTTGAAAGCAAGAAACGGCAAGCCGGGCACATGGCAAGTGGAATGGGCCGCCGGCCAGTTCAGGCATATTACTTCGAGACCCATGTCAATGCCACAGGAACAAAATAAGAAAACTGGTTAATATGCCTAAACGCTTTTTATCAATATGGTTCCGGCATCTTAAAACAGACTGGTTTACCCTTAAACGGCCTGACCTTCTTACAATACCTTTTGTTTTGACTACACCCATCCATGGACGATTGGTGATTACATCAGCAAATTTATTGGCACAAGTGCAGGGGGTGCATACAGGCATGGTGGCAGCAGATGCAAGAGCTATCATCCCTACATTAATGGTCCTTGACGACAAGCCTGAACTTTCTGAAAAATTATTAAAGGGCCTTGCTAAATGGTGCAATCGTTATGCACCCTTGGTTTCCATGGATCCGCCTGACGGACTTTTCTTAGACATTTCCGGCTGCCCGCATCTTTGGGGAGGCGAAAAGCCCTATCTCCATGAAATCATTAACCGGTTAAAGGGCCTTGGATACTTAGTTCGTGCAGCAATTGCTGATACCATTGGTACTGCCTGGGCCATAGCAAGATTCGGCAATGGATCACCCATTATTGAACCAGGCCAGCAGGCAGCGGCGTTGCTTTCACTGCCTCCTGCAGCGCTTCGCCTGCAAACAGGCATTCTTGAACGATTTCACAAACTGGGCTTTCGCCAGGTCTCCAATTTCATCAGTATGCCCCGTTCAGCTCTCCGACGGCGGTTCGGACAGCAGCTGATCCGGCAACTTGACCAGGCACTGGGCGCGCAAGAAGAGGCGATGCTACCTGTGTTCCCGATCGCGCCTTACCAGGAACGATTGCCCTGCCTGGAGCCGATCGTCACGTCAGGGGGTATAGAAATTGCGCTGCAACGACTTCTTGAAACGCTGTGCCTCCGCCTTCAACAGGAACAAAAAGGACTTCGCACAGCTTGCTTCAAAGGGTACCGCGTAGATGGAAAGATAGAATCAATCGAGATTGGCACCAGTCGCCCCTCTTATAATGCTGAACATCTTTCTAAACTGTTTGAAAACAAACTGGCCACCATCGAACCCGCGCTCGGCATTGAGTTATTTATGCTTGAAGCGATCAAAGTAGAAGAAATTTCATCTATGCAGGCAACGCTATGGAATGGAAACTGCGGCCTGGCAGATTCCGGTTTATCTGAGCTGATCGATCGACTGGAGAACAAAATGGGGCTGGGAAAAATTCATCGCTATTTGCCAGATGAGCATTACTGGCCCGAGCGTTCCTTCAAGCTGGCTTCTTCCATTCAGGAAACACCCACTACTGCATGGAGATTCGACAAACCCAGGCCGATGCAGCTTCTATCTGTTCCTGAACACATCGATGTTACCGCACCAATTCCTGACTATCCTCCCATGTTGTTTCGTTATAAAGGAAAATTGCACAAAATAGTCAAAGCAGACGGGCCGGAACGGATAGAACAGGAATGGTGGCTCGAAGAAGGCCAACACCGGGATTATTACTGCGTGGAAAACGAAGAAGGCTTTCGTTATTGGGTTTTCAGGTTGGGCCATTATTCCGGCGACAAATCTTATAGTTGGTTCCTTCATGGATTTTTTTCATGACAAAATTTTAAAAGGTTATGACCTACACCGAATTGCAGGCAACTACCAATTTCAGTTTTTTACAAGGCGCCTCGCATCCGGATGAACTGGTAGAACAGGCTGCATTTTATGGTTACCAGCAATTAGCAATCACAGACCGCAATAGCTTTGCAGGCATCGTCCGGGCGCATGTGGCCGCTAAAGCAAAAGGCATCCGCATTATCACCGGCTGTCGACTTGACCTGCTGGACGGCCCGAGCCTGCTGGCATATCCTACTAACAGGGAGGCTTATTCGCAACTTTCTTCTTGCCTGACTTTGGGCAATTTGCGCGCAGAAAAAGGCGAATGTCATTTATACAAAGCAGATGTATTTCAATATGCAAACGGGGTGAAGTTTATCCTCTTGCCGCCCCCTGTATTGAACGAGGTGTTTGAATTTGACGCAGGTTTTAAAAAAGTGGTGAAAGAATTCCGCCAGGTGTTGGGAACAGATCTTTACCTGGCAGCATCTCGTACTTATTGCGGCAACGATGCCAAACAGCTACACCAGCTTTCGCAACTATCTGCCAGGCTACAAGTGCCAATGGTTGCCACTAATGATGTGCATTACCATAACCCGGTACGCAGGGAATTACAAGATATTGTAACCTGCATCCGTGAAAAATGCACCATCTATAACGCAGGCTTTCGCCTACATCCAAATGCGGAGAGATATTTAAAACCCATGGAAGAAATGCTGCGTTTGTTCCGGCACTACCCCGATGCCACCAGGCGCACGGAAGAGATCGCCGAAGCCTGCCAGTTCTCGCTCGACACCCTGAAATATGAATACCCCGAAGAGATCACCTGCTGTGGCCGCAGTCCGCAGGAGGAGCTGGCCTTCCAGGCATGGCAGGGTGCCCGGCAGTGCTTTGGTGATCAGATTCCTGAAAAAACAGTGAAAGCCATCAATCATGAACTTGACTTCATTCAACAGATGAATTATGCCGCCTATTTTCTCACTGTTCATGACATCGTCCGTTTTGCCAGGAAGCAAAACATCCTTTGCCAGGGCCGTGGTTCCGCCGCTAATTCTACCGTTTGTTATTGCTTGGGTATCACTTCCGTTGATCCCACAAAATTCGATCTGCTTTTCGAGCGTTTCATATCATCTGCCCGTAATGAGCCACCTGATATTGATGTAGACTTTGAGCACGAACGCCGTGAAGAAGTGATCCAATACATTTACCAGAAATATGGCCGGGACCGGGCAGCCATAGTTGCAACGGTTACACAGCAGCATCAAAAAGGTGCCATCAGGGATGTAGGAAAAGCAATGGGGCTTTCAATAGATACGATCAATCGTTTATCGAGTTCAATCTGGGAATTTACGCTGGAATGGTTTGAAGAAAAACGCCTGGTTGAACAAGGGTTGAATCCTGGTGACAAACACCTGCGCAAAGTTTTACAACTAACCCAACAATTCATGGGTTTCCCAAGACAACTGGGCCAGCATACGGGTGGCTTTGTAATCACCCAGGGTAGATTGTCTGATCTATGCCCGATCATGAATGCCCGTATGGAAAACCGGACCTGCATTGAATGGAACAAGGATGATATTGATGCATTGGGATTGCTAAAAATAGATGTGCTGGGGCTGGGAATGTTGACGTGCATCCGGAAAGCTTTCGAGCTGGCCAAAGAAAATTATTGCCTTAACCTGACATTGGCCAATATTCCGCAAGACGACCCGGCTGTATATGAAATGATCAGTCATGCAGATACGATTGGAGTTTTCCAGATCGAGAGTCGTGCACAGCAAGCCATGTTACCGCGGCTGAAACCGAATTGCTTTTATGACCTTGTAATTGAAGTAGCGATCGTGCGGCCGGGACCCATCCAGGGCGATATGGTGCATCCTTACCTGCGCAGGCGTAACGGAGAGGAAGCAGTTGACTATCCTTCGAAAGAACTCGAAGAAATTCTAGGCCGCACCTTAGGAGTTCCCTTGTTCCAGGAACAAGCCATGAAGATAGCCATTGTAGCGGCAGATTTCACACCAGGAGAAGCAGATGAATTGCGTAGAAGCATGGCAACCTTTAAATTAAAAGGACTGGTAACACAATTCGAGGAAAAACTGATACAGGGCATGATGAAAAAAGGTTATACGCTCGAATACGCACGCAGGGTATTTAAACAACTGGAAGGCTTTGGCAGTTACGGTTTTCCTGAAAGTCATGCCGCCAGTTTTGCCCTCCTCGTTTACGTTTCTTCCTGGATCAAATGTTACTACCCGGATGTTTTCGCAGCTGCTTTGTTAAACAGTATGCCAATGGGATTTTACCAGCCCGCCCAGATTGTAACTGATGCTAGGAAACATGGCGTTGACATAAGGTCCATTGATATAAATCATTCCTTGTGGGATAACAAGCTGGAAGAAAAATCAGGCGAATTCCTGGCACTTCGCCTTGGCTTTCGGCAGGTAAAAGGCCTTCGTGCGGAGGATATGAATACCCTCATTTCTTCCAGATATGATAGGTATACCAATATTAATCAACTCCGTGATGCGGGTGTACCGGAAGCAGCGCTTGAAAAATTGGCGGATGCCGATGCATTCCGGTCACTGGGGCTGGATCGGCGGCAGGCATTGTGGCAGATATCTACCCGCAATGACCAGCCCATTGCGCTATTTTCCGGCCAGCCATCAGAAGATATACGAGAAGACGGAATAACACTTCCTCAAATGAGCAGCTCGGAACATGTAGTTCATGATTACGCGGCGACATCCCTCTCATTAAGAGCGCACCCGGTAAGTTTTATAAGGGAAAAACTTCAGCAACTTCACATTGTATCTACGAAGCAGTTGGGCTCATTAAAGGATGGAGCTTTGGTGAAAGTCGCCGGACTAATTCTCGTGAGACAAAGACCGGGCACAGCTGGAGGAATTTGTTTCATGACCGTTGAAGATGAAACTGGTTTTGCCAACCTCGTAATCTTTGAAAGCCTGTTCGACAAATACCGGAAAGAGATTTTGCAGTCACGCCTGGTAATGGCAGAAGGCAAATTGCAGCGAGAAGGAGAGGTGATTCATGTGATTGTTAAACAATGTTACGATTTTACAAAATTGTTGAGACATCTCACTGCAGCTGATGATGGAAACCGGCTTAAAATGACACCGTCCCGTGCTGATGAAAAAACCCATACCCTTCCGAGCTTTCCGGGCTTCAATAAGAAAACACAGGTACGGGAAAATCCAAAAGAAGAAATCTTTCCAGTGGCGAGAAATTTTAAATAATGTGCGTATACATCATTTTAAGCCAGTTGGAGTAATATGACCTGTAATTGATTGAATCAACCCTTCTGTAACAAGTAACAGCTTTATGTAATTATTTTCATCCTATCTTTTGTTGAACAGATACAGCGTAGCACTTAGCTTCCTATAAACCCCTATTTTTTAAATACGCCCCGGTAAGTTCAGATGACGTTCCACCTAAAACCAATGCCAACCCAGCGCCAATTCTTTTATTTTATTGACCCTCGAGAATTACCTTTTTTTTCATAATAAGTCATAGATTACAGGTAGCCTAATGATGGAAAGAAGCTGTGCCTGCTTTCTACAAATTAGATTTTACATTTGAAATTATGAAAACGACAAATGACATTATGAAAAAGAATAGTACCCTCCGTGTTCTATGCATTTTGACAGTATTTATGTTTAACCTATTAACGACCAAAGCTCAAAATTCTACGGTTACTGGCACCCTCACAGATGAAAAGAACAACCCGGTTGCTGGTGCTACTGTTGCGGTCAAAAATAAAAGCTTAGCAGTCACAAGCAATAATGAAGGTACATTCACCATCACAGCGCGGGTAGGGGAAGTATTGGTTATTACTTCAGTAGGCTACGCGGAACTGGAAGTAAAATTAACTGCTGTAACTTCATATAATTTAATATTAAAAGCCACTACTTCCAGCTTAGGAAGCGTAACAGTGATCGGCTCACGCGGCAAGCCTCGCTCAGATGTAAACAGGCCCGTTCCCGTTGATGTAATCAGTTCGCAGGAACTGGAAAGCACCGGCCAGGTTGACTTGGGCCAAATGGCGCAGTTCACCTCACCCTCGTTCAATTCTGCAAAAAATGGCATCAATGGAGTAGCCAACTATGCCGACCCTGCCTCATTGAGAGGCATGTCTCCCGATCAGTCGATGGTATTGGTCAATGGAAAAAGAAGGCACCAGTGATGTCAGCATCGAGTTCGCAAACGGTGCGCTCGGTTACCACATGGGAACCTGGGGCGCGCGCGGCGCGCGGCTCGGTTACGCTTTCCATGCGCACTGCACCGACGGGATGCTGGAAGCCGATTTCGGCACCGGGCAATTGCGCCTGCTGCGCTGGGGACAGGAGCCGGAAGTGCTGCTGGAAACCGATCCGTCAAGCAAATACATGGATCGCGAAATGCAGCATTTCATCAGCTGCGTCGAAAGCGGAACGGCCCCGCGCACTGACGGCCCGGACAGCCTCGCCGGTCTGCGCGTTATATGGCGTTTATACGAAGCCGAGGAGCAAAACGTCATCGCCGATTTGCGCGGCCTGAAATTGCAGCACACAGCCTGAGAAAACGGAGCAAGTACTCGCAGGCAGTTA
>JBBJOD010000219.1:0-8065 GCA_037721715.1 Chitinophagaceae bacterium
GAATTTTCTTTGTTTCTTTCTTTGTTTCAAGACAAAGAAAGAAAAAGCACAAAGGGTATAGACTAACAAATCTTTGCACGAACTTTTAAAAGCGATATTTAATGGATTAACTATAAATTAATTTGATGAGAATAATTCTTAGCCTTTTCGCATTATCTTGTTTTATGATATCAACTGGATGTTCTTCTACTCAAAAGACTGATAAAAATCAGTCTTCTGCACAGTTGGAAACTTTCTCCACAGAAAATATTTTTCCATTTCAATTGCAGCACTGCCACGGGTCTTCAATAACCGAGCTTCCAAACAAAGACCTGCTTGCTGCATGGTTTCAAGGTAGCGGGGAACGCACCGCTGATGATGTGGCCATCAAAGGATCAAGGTACAATCACAAAACACAGCGGTGGGGAGAACCGTTCATTCTGGCAGATGTACCTGATTTTCCTGATATCAATCCTGTACTTTTTATTGATGGAAAATTAAGGCTATGGCTGGTTTGGTACACAGTTATGGCTTACCAGTGGGAAACTTCTATACTCAAATACCGTATAAGTGATAATTATATGCAAGTCTCTGGTACACCTGTATGGAACTGGCAGGATATGATCCACATTAAACCTGATGGAAACGCTCCTGATGGTATAGGTAAAACCGATGCGTATGTTAAAACGCTTCAGCGAAAGTTTGATGACTATTATCGATATCTTGATTCATCAGGCCATTTTAAAAGTGGAGCAATTACAAAAGCAAAGTGGGATACAGCCCGTTTGCATTACCTGGATATTGCCAGAGGAATGAACCTGGTGAGAAATGGAACTGATATAAATGAGATGAACGAAAAAATAAAAACGGAACTTGGTTACCCGCTCATGCGAAGGATCGGCTGGCAAACACGGAACAAACCGCTGATTATAGGAAACAGAATTTTATTACCACTTTATTCTGATGGGTTTGATTTTTCGATGATAGCGATTACCGACAATTGGGGTGACAGCTGGCAGTTTAGTGAACCGATAGTTGGTGCCGGGGCTGTTCAACCTACGCTGGCTTTAGGCAGGGATAGTTCTGTAATTGCCTTAATGCGTGACAATGGTCCTCCTCCGAAGCGATTAATGAAAAGTATTTCGCAAGACAGGGGTAACACATGGAGCACGGTAAAAGACGCTGACATTCCCAATCCGGGTACTGCCGCTGATGTTGTTGTGCTAAAAAGTGGCAACTGGATTATTGTTCATAATGATATTGAAGAAGGAAGACATCGTCTTTCAGTTTGGCTTTCAAAAGATGAAGGCAAGACGTGGCCACACAGGAAAATGCTTGTAAACGCAAAACCTGCCAGTGAAGTGAGAGGTCACTATCCCGCCATTATACAAAGCCAGGATGGAAAAATTCATATCTCCTACACAAACCAGATTGCCGGTAGTGATGGTAAGCCTGCAGTGAAAAATATTGCTCATGCAAGCTTTTTTGAAAAATGGATGATGGAGTAAAAAGACAACTTTAAAATGAGGAGGAATAAATCTTTATCTGTTTAAATATTTTGGTTTAATTAGTGGGTTTAATATTTTTTGGTACGGGCATTTGTATTTTATAGCAGCAGGCTTGCGTCGCATTTCGTTCATCGGCAGTACAAGAACGTAACTTTAGTTTCAATGATTAAATGCCTGACTATTTGCATAACAACATTCTTTCCACTAATTATACCGAAGAACCAATACTTTCAATTTTGTTTACGTAGTTTATGCAAAGTGTACCATCAGTAATAACAATTATTCTTTTACAAAAATTGCTTTTGGCAGCATTGCATGAACGCCAACATTACCATCAACCAGTTGGGTAATGTTTACATCTACAGCCACACTTGTAAGCATATAAGCATCAGCCTTCGATAATTTTTTATCGTTCATCAGGTAGTTAATCATTTCACGAACAGCAATGTGAGTAGCGGCGTTAAGATCCCGGTCGCAACCCATTGTAATGATATGATTGGCAGTCTCTGCCATTGGCCATAATAGTTTTTTGCCTTTATGAACAATGAATTGCAATTTTCCTTTTAACGATGTTTCAATTGCAGTAATATCCACCTCTCCATTACCCTGAGCGGCATGACCATCGCCAATTTCAAACAAGGCTCCTTTTACATGAACAGGTATAAAAAGCGAGGAACCAGCCACCAACTCTTTGTTATCAAGGTTTCCCGCATGTATCCAGGGCGGTGCACTGTTCCAGCGCCCCGCTTCTTTTGGGGGAGCCACTCCCATGCTTCCGAAAAAAGGGCGTAAAGGAATTTCTATTCCATTAGCAAAATGACCTGTCATTTTTTTGAGGTCAAGCCTTATGATTCGCATGTTGCGTTCAAAAATTTCATCCGATAAAAATCCATTTTGTCCTATAGCATTATATCCATAAGGGACAGCCAGGTCAACAGAAATAATTCGAACCTCAAGCACATCGCCTGGTGCTGCTTCATCTATATAAACAGGGCCGGTAAGCACATGCCCACCCGGGCCGCGATCTTTTACAGTTTGCACTTCACGCAGCTCCCTTTCTACCTCGGCTGGTGCAAGTCCGGCGCCCTCTAATCGTTCGGGTGACGAGGTAATCAACGTGTGAACCTTTACATAATCTCCGGATTTTATTCGAAGCGCAGGTGGCGTCTCCGACCAATAATGCCCCCAGGCAACTGTGGCAGGAGTAGGGTTCAAAACATACGGATGAGCTGCAGAACCCTGCTGCTGTGCCTTTAAGGTTAGTGCCGTTATAAGGAGAACAAAGACTGCTAAAACTTTGCATTTATTTAAAGGGATCATGATATTTTATTTATAGCTGGTAGTTTGTTGCTATTTGCTAACATTTGTGAAGTTAGAATTTGAATGCCTTCAACAGCAACTTTCAGGAAATATTAATTGAAAAAGCTTACTTGCAGCAACTCTTTTAATAATCCCATGCTTAAGGCCTTGTACGGTTGCAGTTGATTAAGCAATAAATTACTGTGTACATGCCTGCACAATGGTTACCAGGAAGGAGGCTATCAAACACCAAAAGTGAGTTTTAAAAAATCATTCGGATTAAAGAATTATAGTAGCTTTAATTTAGATCTCCTTCGCTTAAAATATAAATATATAACGAATGCAACATCAAACAAAACCTTTGCGCATCCTCGTAGTGGGTTGCGGAAATATGGGATCTTCTCATGCAATGGCTTATCATACCAATGATGGATTCGAAATCTGCGGACTGGTATCTAAAGGAAAATCTAAAGAAACATTAAATGCTAAACTTGGAAATAGTTATCCGTTGTTCAGTAACATGGATGAAGCAATGAAAACTACGAGGCCCGATGCAGTTTGTATTTCAACTTATCCTGATACCCATGAAAGTTTTGCTGTAAAAGCATTTGAGAACGGATGCCATGTATTTATAGAAAAGCCACTGGCCGATTCCGTTGAAGGCGCTGAACGCGTAGCCGCTGCTGCTAAAAAGTATAATAAGAAATTAGTTGTAGGTTATATCCTGCGTCATCATCCCTCATGGGAGCGGTTTATTGAGTTAACCAGGGAACTTGGTAAACCGCTCGTCATGCGCATGAACCTTAACCAGCAAAGCGATGGAAGCATGTGGACCCTTCATCGCAACCTGATGAATAGTTTAAGCCCTATTGTTGATTGTGGTGTACACTATATTGATGTAATGTGCCAGATGACACGTTCTAAACCTGTGCAGGTTTATGCTATTGGTGCACGGCTAACAGAAGAGATACCGAAAGGAAATTATAATTATGGACAGTTGCAGATAAAGTTTGAAGATGGCTCAGTTGGATGGTATGAGGCCGGCTGGGGCCCGATGATAAGTGAAACTGCTTTTTTTGTAAAAGATGTATTCGGCCCTAAAGGATCTGTATCAATTGTGGCTAAAGAAGCAGGAAGCGCCGGAAAATCTTCTTCCATTGAAGCACATACGAAAACGGAATCACTGCGATTTCATCATGCTGACCTGGATGAAAATGAAAAGTTCCTGAAAGAAGATACATGGATAAACCTGGAGGACGAACCTGACCACCAGGAGCTTTGTAACCGCGAACAAAGGTATTTTCTAAGATCCATCGTCGAAGATATTGATCTTACTGCCCACGCCGAAGATGCAGTAAACAGTTTGCGTATAGCCTTTGCATGCGATGAATCGGTAAGAACCGGAAACGTTGTATCACTAGTATAACTTACCCGATCGCATGCTTACAAAGAATAGCTTAATCCTTCACTGCAAATAATACTTTTTATTATGTCAATTAGCACTAAATAAATTCCCGTTGATAATTATGATTTTGAGGTGGTACCGGCCCGTTTTTCTTCTCCCGTTTGGCCAGGAACTCATTTAGTGCCTCCTGAATGATGTCTGTTTTGTGTTTTATCCTCCATTAAGACCAAAAGACCCAGCTTAGGAAGCTTAAAGATCTGTCGCGGGTAATAGCCGATTATATTGCAATTGCTGAATCGGACCAGGACCCTTCATTGATTGAAGATGCAATAAAACCAATTGAGTATTATCAAGATAATTATTTTAAACCTTGAGTACCATGCCCCGCAAATTTAACCGTTTGAACCTCCAAAGCAAACAGCATTACCTCCTCATAACAAGGACCTGCTTGCAGGCGGGTAATACAGTAAACTATGTAACAGCAAGGAAGCTGCTCGGTATAATACAGCTGGATAAACACATATAAGGAACAACAAAATTACTACCGTTTACCAAAAGCCTAACCGGATCAGTAATATTCGGTGTTATGAGTACATTTTAAAACCGCAACCATAAGAAATTCAGTATCGGAGATTTGTAGTAGGATAGACAACCAAACAGACAACCATAAAAAACAAAAATCCCCCAATAGATTGAAATTCAATACATTGAGGGATACATTAAGTGATCCCGCTGGGAGAACTGATAATTTTACAATTTATTTATTATCAACTACTTACTTCTAAAAATAAATCATAACTCTCGAATTACTCTCGCTTTAACTAACCTAATACTAATTAATAAAGTTATTATATAAGTATGTAAAAAGCATAATTAAATATCAATGATATTCCTGTTAATTAATTCAAGCTGTCACAAGCACTTATGATTCGTCTTGTCTTTTTCGTCACTATTAACTGCACCTTCAGCTTGTGCCTTTTCTTCTTGCCTGAATATTAGAGGTGCTGATCTTTTCGGACCGTTCAACACACATTTCAGTAGCATCTATCAACAGTACCTCATACTCCTGCCGAATACCGGAAAGCTTTGCTTTACCCGGCAGAGTGAATGCGTCAGCATTGGACAGAATGTTTTCTATGCCCTTTATGGCCCTGCTTATTGCCGATTCGCTGATCTGGTAAGTGCCACCTTTGTAAAACTGTGTGCAGTGTTCTCGGTAATACATAAGCGTGAGCAATTTCTAATCCTCGACACTCAGCTTAAAGGGATGACTTCTATTATTGCCCTTCTTATTGACTTTTTTCTGATCATGCTTGTTCACTTCCCTGACCATCAGCCGGAAGGTTTTCTTGTGTACACCTGTCATACGTTTGAATACAGCGGCTTGCTTATCCTTTATTTTGATGCCAAAACATTGCACAAATATCGGCATCTATCATGAGTTCCGGTTTCAAACTTCATGTATTTCCTGTATTTTAATTATATAGACTTATGCAAGAACTCTACTATACAATTGGATGAATTTATGGCAAACGAGACATAGAAGTGTAGATAATGCTTTCATAACATGTTGGCTTGCCTGTCACCCTACAGCTTCCTGGAAGACAAACCTTCGTTAAAGGCTAAAAAAAGAGACATTGTGCTATCATTTGACATACTAACACTGTCGAACTGACGTTAAACACTTAGCCGTTCTTAGGTCTAATTACCTTTGACTCCATCTGCAAATTGCACTCTCCTGCTGCGGGAGTAGTAGAGAGGCGGATTTTAATTGCAGGTGAAGTCAACTGGAATTTACTGGTAGAGCCATCACCTTTAAGAACGTACAACGTTCATCACGGAAATTGAGCTAAACCACGCTGCTATCATTTTGCCCGGAGCTAATGGTAAGAGAATGTCTTCGGTTGTAAAAATTCGTCGCTTTGTCCAGATTTTTCCATTTATTCTTTATTATTCTTAGCAACAGCATTAATGCGGAACTTAATTCAAATTACCCCTATATACAGTTGAGGCTGGTACAAAGTTCCGCGATAACAAGATATGGAACAGTTGATTTTTAAAACGAAAAACCAACTGTTCCCGCTTCGAGGAAGTGTAAAACTTTTTGATACTTTACAAATGATACTCTAATAAAACTATCAAGTCTTTTTCAGATACTTTAAAAGAATTCACAATTGCAGCAATACTCAGTCCTCCAAAGAGGAAACATACAGTGTATAAAAAAATCCATTGCTGCTTTTGTTTCCATTTGTTGGTCAGGCTTTCCAAAGTATTTGCAAACCAGCGTTGTGATTTTAGTATTCCATTTGCAATACCATTAGCTGCTTTATCTGGAATGTTTACCTGGCCTTCTTTTCTTTTAAATAGTTTCATCGGTTCTCAGTTTTAATATCTTTATTTTCCAGCGTTTCCCATCGCTCAGTCAAAAAGCCATGTGGGTTATGGTCTGAACGGGAAACGTTTCTTAAATATCCCTGTGTAATTAAATTCCGGGTAACAATACTATTAGGGCGAATGATTCTTATGGTAGCATAGCAATGAAATAAATAAGGTTCCGCATTCATGCTAACAGTAATGCTGTCAATGGATATTTGCTGGCTAATATTGCCTGAAATAATACTGGAGTAGTAGGAGGTCTCTTTTAAGTTATCGTATTGTCGCTTTGCTGAACCATCAGCCAGGTATAAGGCTTTTATGATGTTGGCATCAATTACTTTTTCATCCGGATCAAGGGTAAAGAAAAATTGATGAAACATTTTTATATGGTCCTTTGCTTCTACTGGTACATTATCTTTCCTGTCTGCCGAGTATGCTTCTAAGGCTTTGCCATTGGCGAGAATAATAACTTTTTGTTGAGATTGGGACGCTAACTGGTAGCTTTGTAAAGCAATAAAAAGGGAGATGATAGTACAGGCTGCAATGAACACAATGGAGAACATCCGTACATAACGGAATGCCGAATCAATATTTTTCATTTTCTTAAACATCACACTCACATTTTCTAATTCACTCTTAGAATGACTGCAAATGTGCTTCCAATTGTATGTGATTAGGGGGTAAACGAGGTAGGACAACCCCTTTAAAGAGTCTGAAAATGAGAGAAATGACGGATGAAGATTTTCGGAATGAGCGTTGCAAAAACCAGCACCATTGACTACGGAAATTATGATAATCAGTGTATATTTGAATAGAAAGTGATACCTAATCTTTTTTAGCAGCATTTTAAATGAAAGACATTCCAATAAGAAAAATTAAGACACCCCAAAAAGAACTGAATATTTCAGAAAGCATTAGCATACGGCAGGTTCAGGATTTACTTAACGGAAAAGACTTAACTCATGAACTTCATAGACATGATTTCTTCTTTATGCTTGCTTTGCAAAAAGGTAAAGGTATTCATGAAATAGATTTTATTAAATACGAGGTATATGACCATTCTATGTTTATTCTTCGTCCCGGCCAAGTGCATAAACTTAACCTCCATAGAGATTGTACTGGCTTTTTAATGGAGTTTGCGCCTACATTTTATCAACCAAATGACAAGGTCTCAATTCAGCGATTGAGTCGGGCAACTAAAAAGAGTTTCTGTGAGGTGGAGGCGGCAAGGCATAACAAATTACTTTCTCTTTTATCTTACATTTTTAACGAATTTACCGTAAAACAGGAAGGATATATAGAAGTGATAAAAGCAAATCTTGATATTTTCTTTATAGAATTTATCAGGCAAAGTTCAAATCCACATGATACCTCCAAGAAGGGTTCAACTTATATACAGGAACGCTTTGAGGAATTTATGGAGCTGACTTCAACTCACGTCACCACTTTTATATAACTTCTTTCGCCGAACAAAGTTATGCTGCATCTTTTCGCAGTT
>JBBJOD010000220.1:0-8059 GCA_037721715.1 Chitinophagaceae bacterium
ACTTTTGGAGCAGCTTGAAGAATTTTTAAACGAAAATTACGGTTTCCGTGCCTATTAATCTTTTATCGATGCTTCTGCCAACATATTCCCGACTTTTCCGTTCTCATTGGCAACCGGTCCCAAACCTTGAAGGTATGATTGACCGGTCGTTTGTTAATTTGCATCAATTAATAAAGTCGTTCAAGATTGGTGATATTATCGGTTTCTTTGAACGTCCAATGCATTATTAGCTTTATTCGAATTTACAATAGAAAATATGAGCAAACAGCCTTTTATGTTTTCCACCGGAATTGAGAACAGTTACCCCAACATACTGCTTCCCAATGGACAGACAAAGAGAATCGACGAGATGGATAAAACCGGCCATTACAAACAATGGAAAGATGACTTCAGGCTGGTTAAAGAATCGGGTATTGACTATCTTAGATATGGCCCACCCTATTATTCAGTACACGTTTCCCCTGGCCATTACGACTGGAGTTTTACGGATGATGTATTCAATGAAATGAAAGAATTGGGCATCACGCCGATTGTTGACCTTTGTCATTTCGGTGTACCTGACTGGGTAGGCAGCTTTCAAAATACCGACTGGCCCTATCACTTTGCAGAATTTGCGGAAGCTTTCGCTAACAGGTTCCCTTACCTGCACTTGTATACGCCCGTTAATGAAATATTTATTGCGGCCATGTTTTCTGCGCAATATGGCTGGTGGAATGAATGCCAGTCGAACGACAAGGCTTTTGTAAACGCACTAAAAAATTTGTGCAAAGCGAACATGCTGGCGATGCAGGCGATCATGAAAGTTCAGCCGGAAGCCTATTTTATACAGAGCGAATCTTCCGAGTACTTCCATGCTGAGAACCCAGGGGTGAGGCCTTTGTGCGACTTCCTCAATCATAAACGATTTTTGTCGCTTGACCTTACTTTTGGCCACCCGGTGGACGTAACGATTTACAAGTATTTATTGGAGAACGGTATGACGGACCATGAATATACCTGGTTTGTAGAAAATTGCATTAAATCAAGAGGCAGGTGCATCATGGGAAACGATTATTACATTACCAATGAACACATGGTGCACACGAACGGCAGCACGAGCCCCGCTGGGGAAATCTTTGGTTATTATATTATCACCCACCAGTATTTTCGAAGGTACCGTTTGCCTGTTATGCACACTGAAACAAATATTGCAGAGCCTTTTTCGGTACACTGGCTCAAAAAACAGTGGGCCAATGTTTATCGGCTTAAACAGGATGGTGTTCCCGTAATTGGATTTACCTGGTATAGCCTTATTGACCAGGTAGACTGGGACAGCGCCCTACGTAATGACGCCGGTAATATAAATTCCCTGGGCCTGTATGATATCAATCGCAAATTAAGGCCTGTCGGGCACGAATATAAAAATCTTATCTCTCAATGGAAGGACGTTATTGCTAACGAAAGCTACGGCGTACATATTTTTTAAGCCTGGTACCTACAACCAGCGTTTTGAAAGTTTCGATGGTCGCTGATGAATCGTTATCAGTACAAAGTGGAATGTATTTAACTGAGCACCTACTCTACCTACCTTGGAATGATTTTTTTAAGCATAGAAATATTAGTTAAAAAGCAAATATTTGTATGCTTAGCAATGACCCGGTCAACAAACAATTAGTAAGCGGCATTTCTACAATCAGCACTCATCTTGACATCAAGAATTCACCCATCCAGGGAAAGGGTTTGTTTACCACCCATGTTCTTCGGAACGGCACTATTCTCTTTCAGATTGTGGGTGAAACATTTCGGCATGAATACAATCCGGCACTGTCTGACCAAAACCCAAACTGGATTGGGATCGGGCATGAGCAATGGTTGCAGTTAAGGCCGAGTGACATTGCGATCTACCTCAATCATTCCTGTAATCCCAACGTGATCATCAATGAAAAACTAGAGCTCATTACAATATCCCTTTTGCGTCCCAACGAAGAATTATTGCTCGATTAGTCCACTACTGAATTAGATCCTTATTGGGAAATGGATTGTAATTGTGGTGCTGCACAATGCAGGAAGCTGTTAAGAAGTTTCCAATTTTTACCGGAAGACCTACAGGCAAAATATCGAAAATACCTTGCTGCCTCTTTTAGTAGCACTGCCAGTGTTTTAGCTGTACATCAGCGTGCATCCTGACTGATGAATAGGATTCAATGTTGAAGTTCTGCTAAACTGCATTACGTGAAAAATATTTCAACTCTTGCGTAAAATCGAACTGAGGATTTTTTTGCTGAAATTGCTGCGTTTTTTTCAGGTAGGCCTTTAAAAAATTCGTATGCGCCCCCGACGTAGCATGCAAGGGCCTGTGCCGGTAGGCGTTCAGAATATCCTTGATTTCAACCATTAACCGGCTGGCATCCTTTTCAATAAAATACTCTACAAATTTTTCATAAACAAATTCCGTAGCGGCATAATTGGGATGAACAAGGTCTATGTCAAAAAACCTGTAATCACGCAACACATCAATTACCAGTTCATAAGCAGGAAAATAATATACAGACTCATACTTCTCAACCAACTGATGTACAGCCTCTATTAACCTGGACTTGCTGCGGTTGTTTTCAACAAGGCCTTCACGTATATGCCTGACCGGACTTATAGTAAGTATTATCTTAAGACCAGGGTTGAATGTAAATACCTGGCGTATACAACCATCCATCGATGTTATTATCTCATCAATTTCTGTCAGATGCTTGATGAATGATTGTGCGGGCGCACGGTGGCAATTTGCTACTGGTTCACCTGTTGCTGCCAACCGGTAAAAGAAAGCAGATCCAAGGGTAATGATCAGCCAGTCCGATTGTTTGAGAAATTTGTGCGCAGCTTGTTGAGACTGGTTTATTTTATCCAGTACTTCCTGCACATTCAATCCCGAATACTTCGAATGATGCTGCCAGCTCTGCCACAACCCATTTAGTTCGATAAGTTCTTCGGCTTTATACTGTTTGGCCGCTATATAGGAAGCCAGGCTTCTACAAACGCTTAATGGATCGAACAGGATACCATTAGGATTTTGCACGACAGGAAATTTCAAATTGGCCAGGCGCCCACCGATATGCTCTGTAAAACATGAGCCAACAACCATGATATTGTGTTGATAGCCGATCTTTTCAACAGGCGGCCTAATCTGTATGTCTACCATGAAATCCATAATACGAAGCTAAATTTATTGAAGCAAAGGAGGAGGACAGAATTTTTAACGTGTTTTCAAATTGAAGCTATGGGCTTTCGCAGTATAAAAAAACCGGGAAAGCCTACCTGGCGGATTATTGTAGAAGGAAACCTGCCCTGGGCAAAGCCGTAGCATTTAATTCATTTCTATAGCTTTTCATATAAAAATCTCTCCTGCTATGCGAAGACTTTTCTGCAGTGCCATTTCGTTCACCGGGGCCAACAGGTAGTGTTTATTGAAATAACCGATCAACCATTCCGTATCGATGTTGCCTACCAAAATATCGCCTGCCATGGGGCAACCACCAATACCTTTAAGCGCACCATCAAAACGTGTACAGCCAGCATCCATTGCCGCTTCTATTTTAGCTTCCCGGTTGTGCGATGAAGAATGTAAATGCACACCAATCTGTGTGCCTGGATGTGCGTTCACCAAATGCCGGCTGATGCGGCTTACCTGATGTGCATCTGCCAGGCCAACGGTGTCTGCAACAGAAATTATTTCCACGCCCATGCCCACTAATTTATCTGCCCATTCGCAAACAAGTTCCTCCGAATAAGGATCACCGTAAGGATTACCAAATCCCATGGATAGGTAGACTACCAACTTTTTGTTGTTAGCAGCGCAGGTATTTAACATCTCTTGCAGAACCACAAGTGATGCTTTCATTGAACTGTTGGTATTACGCAACTGAAAGGTCTCAGAAAGGGAAAAAGGAAAACCAAGGAAATGTATTGAGTCAAATGTAACAGCCTCTGACGCTCCTCTTTGATTGGCAACGATGGCTAATAATTTAGAATGGGTCCCGGACAAATCGAGCCCGGAAAGCACTTCCTCGGTATCAGCCATTTGTGGAATTACTTTGGCCGACACAAAACTTCCAAAATCCAGGGTATCAAATCCAACCTGGAGCAAAGCGTTTATGTATTCAATCTTTTTCTGGGTAGGAATAATTTTGCTCCAACCCTGCATAGCATCACGAGGGCATTCAACCAGATGAATTCTCCTACCTGTCATGTGGTACAATTTACCCGTTTTAACAAAAAAAATTCATCTTGTACGAACGCAGCAATGGCATACTACCTTCCGTTTACCCGTTAGCAACCTGGTTAAAATTTCTTTGTTTCATAGCTTCAAATAAAATGATTCCGGTGGCTACTGAAACGTTGAGCGAATCAAAAGCTGCCTGCATCGGAATTTTAAATGAAGCATCCGATATTTTCAACAGTGGTGCCGCAATCCCTTTTTCTTCACTACCAAGTACCACCGCACAAGGTTCCTTGAAGTTTGTATCTAATAAAGTATTGCCGGAATTGATATCACTGGCCAATACTTTTATACCGTTAAGGTGAAGATCATCGATCGCCTTCACCAGGCTATTCACACGGCATACGGCAATCTTCTCCAAAGCTCCTGCTGAAGTAAGTATGGCATCCTCTTGTAAAGCACCCACTCCTTTTTCAGGAATGATAATAGCCTGCACGCCACAGCACAAGGCAGTTCTGGCTATGCCACCTATGTTCCTTATATCTGTGATGCCATCCAGTATTATAAAAAATGGTGACTGGCCCTTCTCAACTACGAAAGATATCACCTGTTGCAGATCGAGGTATTGTATTTTTGAAATAATGCCAACACATCCTTCGTGATGATTTATGTTGAAACTATTCAGCTTTTCAACGGGAACTTTGTTAACAGGTACCAGGTATTCCCCTGCCAGCTTTTTAATGAAGTCAATGGTCTCTCCACCTGCATTGTTTTGAAGATAGATTCTGTCAAGCTGCTGGCCGGATTGTAAAGCTTCAATAACCAGCTTTCTTCCCACCACAAGCGTGCTTTTTTTAGGACGGTGCTGTTGTTGACGAAATGTCTTCACTATTGGAAAATTATTAGCTGTCAGCTATCAAAATTTGTGTTCAGTCAGATCCGATGATCTGGTAGCCGGCACTCCTATCGAACTGTTTCTTAGTCTCTGATCGGGCTACATTCGCCTATTGTAAACCAAATTCCTGTTTCACCTTGTCTACATAATCCAGTTTTTCCCAGGTAAATAATTCAACTTCTACTTTTTTTTCTTTTCCATCAGGCGTATAAAAAGATTTCGTTACTATTTCCGGCTTGCGACCCATATGGCCATAAGCAGCGGTTTCACTATAGATAGGGTTACGGAGTTTTAAACGCTGCTCAATAAAGTAAGGGCGCATATCAAATATACCCTGCACTCTTGCTGCTATTTCTCCATCGGTCAAAGCTACTTTGGCAGTACCATATGTATTTACATTAATACTCGTCGGCTGCGCTACACCGATAGCATAAGAAACCTGCACCAAAACTTCATTACATAACCCAGCTGCAACGAGGTTTTTTGCGATGTGCCGTGTGGCATATGCCGCAGAGCGATCGACCTTGGAAGGGTCTTTACCACTAAAGGCGCCGCCGCCATGCGCACCTTTTCCGCCATACGTATCAACAATAATTTTACGTCCCGTTAAACCGGTATCGCCATGTGGCCCTCCGATTACAAATTTTCCTGTGGGATTAATATGATATTTGATATTATTGTCGAAAAAGTGAGCATATTTGGTATACTTCGCTTTCACCCTTGGTATAAGTATTCCCACAATTTCTTCTTTAATCTTCGCAAGCATGGTAGCTTCGGAATCAAAATCGTCATGTTGTGTTGAAACAACAATGGCATCGATTCTTACAGGGTTATTGTTATCGTCATATTCAAGAGTTACCTGGCTCTTAGCATCGGGGCGGAGGTATTTAATTTCATTATTCTCTCTTCTTAATGCAGCAAGTTCAATCAAAATTTTATGTGCAAGATCAAGCGCAAGCGGCATAAAATCGTCGGTTTCGTGTGACGCATATCCGAACATCATACCCTGATCACCGGCACCCTGTTCTTCCTTATCCTGTTTATCAACACCCTGGTTTATATCAGATGACTGCTCATGAATTGCAGACAAGATTCCGCAGGAATTGGCTTCAAACATATACTCACTTTTTGTGTAACCTATTTTTTTGATTACACCACGTGCGATTTCCTGAACATCCAGGTAAGCGCTGCTTTTTACCTCTCCGGCAAGTATAACCTGGCCGGTAGTAACCAACGTTTCACATGCCACTTTGGAGTTCGGGTCAAAGGCCAGGAAATTGTCGATCAAAGCATCAGAAATTTGATCAGCAATTTTATCAGGATGGCCTTCGGAAACACTTTCAGATGTAAATAAATAAGACATACTAAAAAAGAATATATGGTGAAAAAATACTTTGAAATTAAAACCATCAATCAATTAATCATGATCCATGGTTCTGAATTTTGCGGCAAAGATAATAGTTAAATTGTATTTACCTATTAGTACTATTCTTATAGGGCAATGGCTGATAGTTAACTCCAAGAAGGAATACGCCGGCTATAAAACATGAGAGTAGATGATCCGTAATTTCATAGACTGGCTGGGATGCGCGCCACCGCCCAGTATTAGTCTTCCTTTGGCAATATTTGTATTTACCTTTAAAGGGCTCATAACAACTCCTGTTCCACTTAGGTTGTAGTTAACAGTAGTTACAAAAGGGCTGTATAATCTAAGAACGTTGTTTTTTTCCTTCCTGGTAACGATCCCCTGGATGTACCTCGATATATTGAATCTCCATTGCAGTACCGGGTCGCCCGAAGTATTTTGTATTCTTTTGGGAGTCATCCCGAAATCGCTGTTGTATCCTTCATTAGACACGCTAAAATCACGCAGCAGGGTAAAATATTTATTCGTTGAACTATCCAAATAATCAATAAAGAGGTAGTCCGGCGGATTAAAAACCCGGTTCGAAGGATCAAACAATTCATTTACCACCAATTCTGCGCGGTAAATAAGGCGATTTGACATTGTATCAAGCGCTGGTATTTTTAGTGTGGCATAGGAGCCGGGGCTGCTCTGAATATACAATTTTTCCTTATTTGATACGGGAGCAGAGATATTGTTCAGGTAGCTGGTGCCTATGAGATTTCTTTTAACCAGGTTTGCGCCAATTGCGACCTCATTCTTATATACAAATTCAGTAAACGTAGTATCCGGCTTACCGTTTGTTACGGTACGGTAATAAACGGTAAGCCTGGTTCTGGCGTTACTCGACAGGTTAAAATAAGCAAGCGCTTTTCGTGACCCGGGGCCGGTAGAATCCACCTTTAGAGCTATGCCCTTAAAAGATTTCCTGAATTCACTATCATTTTTATAAGCGCCTAACGTATCATATCCAGCCAGCCGGAGTCCAATAGATTTATCCAGCCTGATTTGCAAAATATTTTCTTCCCTAATCAACACGGTATCCTTTCCCTTTTTAATGATATGTGGATCGTTTAGGGAAGTGAAATCAACCATTTTTTCCGCAAGTTGAGCCTCTATAACCGGGAACTCAGGCGCCCCCAGTTTATAGGAAGTATCTGTAAAATTTGCAGACTGAGCAATCTCAAATACACGAATCTTTTCAACGGATGTAGAATCGCCATACAACCCGGCATAATCTAGAGAAAGTATAACAGAATCAATATTTCCTTTGATAGAGTCTTTATTTACAAAGGGATGGGTTCCTGATGTAGTAGGCAGCAGGTCAAAGAAAATACTGGCCGTTGTTTTTCCAAATTGCGGATCTTCTATTACTCCCAGCGCATGGTTCTCTGTTCTATTTACAATACTGGAATCTGGTAACAACAAATTGTTTGTGCTGATATCAAGTATATCTTCAAACGTGTTTACATTATCTACAGCCGGAATTAAGCCAACGCCCAGGTCTGTAGTGTCTATTCTTTGGCAGGATTGAATAAAAAAAAGAAAAGATGCAAAAGATATAATCGCA
>JBBJOD010000221.1:0-8057 GCA_037721715.1 Chitinophagaceae bacterium
CATCTTCATGGTTCGTACGGTCGCTGACAATTTTTCTTTTACTTCCGCAGCGATGTTATCTGGCAGGTAGGCCCTTGATGCTGCTGAACATTTTTGGCCCTGGTACTCGAAAGCACCCCGTGCCAGGGCTGTAACCAATATATCAACGTCAGCGGATTTATGTGCCATCACAAAATCCTTTCCGCCCGTCTCCCCTACTATTCTTGGGTATGATTTGTAAGTGCCTATGTTTTCACCTATGGTCTTCCATATTTTATTGAAGACCCCTGTTGATCCGGTAAAATGAATTCCTGCAAAGTCGGCATGGGTGAAGCAAACTTTACCGAGGATTGGACCATCTACATAAATGAGATTGATAACTCCATCCGGTAGTCCCGCTTCTTTCAAAACCTGCATAATTATTTGAGCACTGTACACCTGGGTATTGGCAGGTTTCCAGACTACTACATTACCACACATAGCGGCCGAGGTAGGTAGATTGCCACCAATGGCAGTAAAGTTAAACGGCGTTATGGCCAGTACAAACCCTTCAAGTGGACGGTATTCCAATTTATTATGCATTCCCGTTCCGCTAATTGGTTGCTGACGATATATTTCACTTAAGAAATGCACGTTAAACCGTAAAAAATCTATGAGTTCACATGCTGCATCTATTTCAGCCTGGTAGGCATTTTTGCTTTGACCCAGCATAGTGGCGGCGTTTATGTTATACCTGTACTTAATAGCCAATAAATCAGCGGCACGCAGAAAAATATTGGCCCTGTTTTCCCAGCTAACACTGGCCCAAGCGCGCTTTACACCCAGTGCAGCCTGAATGGACTTGTGAACATGTGTTTCATCACCTTCATTGAAGAAGCCCAATGTATGTGCTCTTTCATGGGGCGGATAAATGGGCACTTTTTTTTGAGTAAATACTTCATCCGCACCGATGTACATCGGTATATCTACCTTTTTGCTTTTCATTTTTCCCAGTGCCTGTTTGAGTAATTCTCTTTCGTTGCTCCCCGGAGCATAAGACAATACCGTTTCATTCACCGGCATCGGGTAATTGAAATATCCAAGATTCATAGTTCCTTATTTAATAGGTAAAATGGCATTGACCAGGCTATAGATTGTTGCACAAATACACGACTGCCCAGCCATTTGATACCGTGCAACCCATTTACAGGGCAAAGGACTGAACGGATGATTCTGGTTATTGATTTTGAGCCATGGTGGTTGAGTTCAGCAATTCATTACTAAGCGTTTTCTTTTTCAAGCATCAGGTAGGCCTTGATGAATCCATCCAGCTCGCCATCCATCACCGGTTGTACATTACCTACTTCAAAATCGGTCCGGTGGTCTTTGATCATTTTATAAGGGTGAAAAACATAACTCCTGATCTGGCTACCCCATTCAATTTTTTGCTTGCTACTGTTGGCGGCATTCTTCATTTCCTGCTGCTTCCTTATCTCTTCTTCATGCAATTTGCTTTTCAACATTTTCAATGCCTTTTCACGGTTTTCACCCTGTGTTCTTGCCTGTTGACATTCGATGATGATGCCGCTGGGTATGTGTTTCAGTCGTACAGCCGTTTCTACCTTGTTTACGTTTTGACCTCCGGAGCCCCCACTTCGAAAAAATGCCCATTCCAGGTCTGAAGGGTTTACCGACACTTCTATCGTGTCATCCACGAGGGGATATACAAAAACCGAGGCAAAGGATGTATGTCTTCTTGCATTGCTATCAAAGGGTGAAATGCGCACCAGGCGATGTACACCGCTTTCCGCCTTTAGAAAGCCATAGGCAAATGGGCCATCAAATTGAAGTGTAGCCGATTTAATCCCGGCTCCGTCTCCTTCCTGATAATCTAGTTCCAAAACCGACCACCCTTGTTTTTCACCGTACATGCGATACATACGCAGTAACATTTCGGCCCAATCCTGGCTCTCTGTACCACCTGCGCCGCTATTTATTTCCAGCACAGCGGGCATCTCATCCTCTGGTTTATTCAGGGTGCTTTTGAATTCCGCTTCTTCGATGTCGTGCAGTGCCTTATTATACGCCTCTCTTGCCTCCAGTTCAGTGGTTTCTCCCTCTTTCCAGAATTCAAAAAGTATCGCAAAATCTTCTACCGCCATACTTACCCGATCAAAAAGTTTTACCCAGAATTCGTCGACTTTTATTTCTTTAAGTATTTTGGTGGCGCGCTCATTGTCATTCCAGAAGCCTGGTGCAAGCGTCAGTTGTTTGTCTTGCAGAATTTTATGTTGGCGGTTCTCGACGTCAAAGAAACCTCCTCAGGACGGTAACACGGTCCCTCATATTCTTAATTTGATCTTGTGTCATAGCGGGTGAAGTTAAGTGAATTTGTTTATTTGACATGGGGTAAACATATCGACGTTTGCTTACCCTACTACCACAACTTTCATAAATAAAACTAAATCCATCGCGATTGTAAAAAATTTTTAATGCCTTAACAAATTATATAGAGAAAATTCTCCAAATTACATCATCAACTTAGATTTTAAGTCTTTCTCATAAGCAGTTAGTTTTGGTTACGAGCCTTGTTTCTACAAGGCTCTTTTTTTTACTGGTTATCTAAGTGTACAGACAACACTTAAAAATGTAGGGAGACGAGTATGATTCATTAACTTATTTATAACATCGATTAACAATTTTTTTTGAATTCCTGTAAGATCTTACACATTCAAATTACGTTCAAAAGTTTTTCTCATAAGCAGTTAGTTTTGGTTAACGAGCCTTGTTTCTACAAGGCTCTTTTTATGTCAGCAACACCTGTGGTGTTACGTCGCCAGGTTACCAAACACTTTTATATTTCCGTTTGCTTTCTAATTTAATGCGTACGCAGGAGAACCGGTTTTAAGGGTCGTTATAGGAGTACTGAGTAATTGAAGCAAGTTAAACCAGGCAGGATTCAGTTGCAAAACGCAGTAGTTCGCGTACCTTAGTCGTCTTAATGGTTTGCATATGAAACGTATTTATCTATTGATCACATTAGTTGTTACCACATTTTACTACGGCTCCGCCCAGCGAAACGAAATGGTGCCTGCTGCCACCCGGTTCATCGGCACGCTCAGTAAAGAACAGCAGGCGAAAGCTGTTTATCCTTTTGACACGGATGAAAGATTCAATTTTCAATTTGTTCCAAAAGATAACCGGAAGGGCATTTCATTCAATGAAATGGAGACCGCACAGAAAGATGCTGCCATGGCTTTATTGAAAAGTTGTCTTGGCAAGGAGGCGTTTGAAAAAACAAGCGCGATCATGCAACTGGAAATTGTTCTGAAAGCGATCGAACAGCGTGCCGAAAGCGACCATTACCGCGATCCGGGAAAATACTTCATTACTGTTTTTGGAATACCCGGACCTAAAACCACCTGGGGGTGGCGTGTAGAAGGGCACCATGTTTCCTTTAATTTTTCCGCACAAAATAACAGGCTGGTAGCGGCAACACCTACTTTCCTCGGCTCAAATCCGGCAATAGTGCCGGAAGGCCCCGAGAAAGGAAAACAGATTTTGAAAGATGAAACCAATATGGGCTTTGCTTTATTGCATTCTTTCTCGAAAGAGCAGGTTGAGAAGATATTGATCGATACTAAAGCGCCCGGTGATATTTTGACCTTTGACAAACGCACCGCGATGATAGAAAAGCCTGCAGGTATCCTGTGGACCGAAATGAACAGCCTGCAACAACAACAGTTTTTAGGCCTGATTAAATTATATATCCATCGCTTTTCAAAATTGTTTGCAGACGATATGTTGAAAGAGATACAGTCGGCCGGGTTTGAGAAACTGCGTTTTGCCTGGGCGGGTGCTCAACAACCTGGCATTGGCAACCCGCACTATTACAGGATCCACGGCCCTACCATCATCATTGAATACGACAATATTCAGAACAATGCCAACCATGTTCATTCGGTAGTACGTGACCTCCTGCATGACTTTGGCGGAGATCAACTGCTTGAGCATTATAAATCCGGGCATTAGTTTCAAACACAGGTAAGTACACCACCGTAAGTTACGTTAACAGGTAGCCGCCAGGAGATTTGTTTCGCTGCCCGGATTACTACAGGTGCCAACAATTGGTTAATGAGTTACGTGAAAAATGAAAAACATCAAACTAATAGAAGTTCCTTCTGAGATAGGAGCCGGTACCAGGGGTGCCAGTTTGGGTATCGATGCCATAAAGATCGCTGCGCTTGATTCCATGAGTAGTTTCTTTCTCCACTTCGCTTCTGAAAAAGTGCCAAGTGAAAACAAGCTGTTGTATGAACCGATCGAGTCGCCCTATGCCAAACGCATTAAGGGTATTCATACTATGTATCAACGAGTGAGCAAGGCTGTGAGCGACTGTATCAAAAGCAATATCTTCCCCGTTGTAATAAGTGGTGACCACAGTATTGCGGGAGCTACGATCACCGGGATAAAAATTGCCAGGCCGGCCAGTAAACTTGGCGTAATATGGATAGATGCCCATGCCGACATCCATACACCTTACACAACACCATCGGGCAATGTGCATGGCATGCCGGTTGCCATCGCACTAAACGAGGATAACAAGGAATGCGAGGTGCACGCGGTAGACCAGGATACGGTTACCTACTGGGACCAGTTGAAGAACATGGGGGGCATTGCTCCCAAAGTACTGCCTGAAGACATGGTCTTCATCTCACTGAGGGATTACGAAAAGGAAGAAAAACACCTGATTGAAAAGTACCGCATGAAGGTGATCAGAACAGGAGAACTAAGGAGGAAGGGACCTGAAAATGTAGTGCGAAGTGTGCTGCGGTACTTAGGCGATTGTACAGATATTTATATCAGCTTTGATATGGACAGTATGGATGCGGCTATTTCAAAAGGCACCGGAACCCCAGTAGGAAATGGATTGCGTGAAAGAGAAGCAGAAGACCTCATAAGCAAGTTCATGCAAAACCGCAAAGTGTGTTGCTTTGAAATTACGGAAGTAAATCCCACGCTAGACAGAGAAAACCTGATGGCGGAAATTGCTTTTAATATTTTACAGAGAAGTGTAAATGTATTGATGATGAACTGACTGGTGTCGGCGTCGGTGAGTGATGACTGATGGGTGATGAGTGATTTACCCCGCGATGGACCGTAAAGAATCGTATTGCAGGTATCGTATCATTGCACTACCGATGTAACCCATTCATTCATCACTCATCACCCATCACCCATCACCCATCACTCATCACCCATCACTCATCACCCATCACCCATAATTCTCTTCCCATTGACCATTGACCATTCCCCATTCACTCCCATCACCCACCCTCTCCAATCCTTCTACAAAGCTCAATGGTTCGTATCCAAGCAATCTTCTTGCCTTACTAATGTCAAGCCCCGTCCTGGGCGGACGTTTGGCAGGCTGCGTAAAAACTGAAGCGTCTACCTGGTTTACCAGGCCCGCATTCAGCTGGTAATAGCGAGCAGTAGCCAATGCCATTTCATAAGGCGTCAGAACATCTTTACCTGATAAATGAAAGATGCCATTCGCCTTTAGCCGGATCACATCAAATATTCCCTTTGCCAGGTCGCCGACATAAGTAGGCGTTCTAAACTGGTCGTTCACAACGTTTATTTCTTTACCCTGGGAAAGGCTATCCTTTACCCAGCTGATTATGTTGCTTCTCATCCCCTCTCGGATGTTGCCAAACACCAGGCATGTTCTTACGATTGCCCACGAAATGTTACTCGCGGCTACAAAACGCTCTGCCAAAACCTTTGTATGGCCATACCAGCTAACAGGGCTAACCGGGTCCTCTTCCCTGTAATTCCCTTTCTTACCATCAAAAACAAAGTCGGTGGAAACGAATAGAAAGAAGGCATTGTATTTTTCCGCTACCCGGAGCAGTTGTTCGGTTGCCCGGACATTAACTGCACTACAATCCTCTTGATTTTGTTCGCATTCATCGATTTGTGTCATGGCCGCCGCATGAACTAAGACGTCCGGCTTTTCCACTTCAAAAATTTTCCGAATGGCCAAATCATCTACGACATCGGCTTCGTAATATTTAAAATGACCAAAGGGCTTAACTGGCAAACGCATGCTGCCCCTGCCTGTTGCCACTACATTTACACCGTTAGTGACCAAAGACCCGACAAGGTTCTGCCCCAGTAATCCGTTTGCGCCTGTTACCAACACTTTCATATTATCAAATTAAGAGCATAATTGGCAAGCCTGGCTGATAGCTGTGGATGGAATAGCTGTAGCTAATATACAGCATAAACTTATCCATAGCGATAAGCTGTCTGCGATTAAAATAGTAAAGCAGTCATCAATTTTGACGGCTGATGTTTTAGGTAATGTATCTTGAATCAAATCAAATCCTTACTTTTGAACCTTGTTAAATTTCCATTCATAGTTCTTGAACGATTGCTGCTAAGTGTGAAATTTACTTAAAAAAAGCTATCCTAATTGATGAGTGACAAAAAGGTTACAAAGATTGGCGTACTCTCATCGGGAGGTGATTCGCCAGGAATGAATGCAGCGATCCGGGCGGTAGTACGAACAGGCATTTACAACAATATGGAAGTGTATGGGGTCATGCGTGGTTACAGCGGCATGATTGATGATGATATCATGAAAATGGAATCCAGGTCTGTGGCCAACATCATACAGCGTGGTGGAACGATCTTGAAAACAGCTCGCTGTAAGGAATTTCTGGAGCCGTTAGGTAGACAAAAAGCTTACGATAACTTAAAAAAGCGTGGCATTAACGGGCTGGTGGTTATTGGAGGCGATGGATCTTTCAAAGGTGCTTTGAAATTCAGCCAGGAGTTTGACATCCCGTGTATCGGCCTTCCCGGTACTATAGACAAGGACATAGCAGGAAGTGATTTTACCATTGGTTTCGATACAGCGGTAAATACTGCTGTTGAAGCCATTGATAAAATACGTGATACAGCCGATGCGCATGATCGTCTTTTCATCATTGAAGTGATGGGCCGTGACGCTGGTTACATTGCCCTTCACAGTGGCATTGCCACCGGCGCTGAGCACATTCTCATCCCCGAGCGAAAAACAGATATTGACGATGTAATTGAATCACTCCAGGAAAAAGAACGCCGCAAAAAACTGGTCAACATGATCGTGGTCGCTGAAGGCGGTGAATCGGGTGGCGCGGATGAAATCAGCAAAATTATCAAATCGCGTCTGCCTTCATCAGACATCAGGGTTTGTATTCTCGGCCATATTCAAAGAGGTGGATCGCCCAGTTGTATTGACCGTTTAATTGCAAGCCGTATGGGTTATTCTGCCGTGGAGTGTCTTATAGAGGGAAGGCATAATGTGATGGTAGGCATTATTAATAATAAAATGCATTTTACTCCACTTGAAAAGGCTGTGAAAGCAAAGCAACGCATTAGTGACGAATGGATGAAGATTGTTCGTATCCTGGCAAGCTAGACTGTTGAAAACAGGTGTGTTCTACCAGGATTACCGGCTGTTTTCAATCATAAAAATATTTTCGGGTTACCGGTAGCTGGCCACTGGTTTCCTGCATATCAACAGGCTGGCAAAATAAATAGAAATTTGAAAAGGTTATGTCAAAAAGTATCTCAAAGTACCTGCACCAGACAATGGATAAACAAGCAGGTATTGAACACACTTTCCATCGCACTAAAATTGTAGCAACCGTAGGTCCGGCCTGCGATACACACGAAAAACTGCTGGAACTGGTAAAAGCAGGCGTAAATGTTTTCAGGCTGAATTTTTCTCATGGTTCCCACGAAGATAAGAAACAGATCATCGAGCATATACGCACCATCAATAGCACCGAGCCTTATAATATCGCGATCCTGGGAGATCTACAGGGGCCGAAACTGCGGGTGGGTGAAATCGAAAATAATTCGCTCGCGGTAATACCGGGCGATGTGTTGACATTTACCAACGAGAAACTGGTGGGTACAATGGAACGCATCTATGTCAGTTATCCAAATCTGCACTCCGATGTTAAGGTGGGCAATAAGATCATGATTGATGATGGTAAACTGGAAGTAGTAGTAATTAACATTGAAAAGAACCACGACGTAAA
>JBBJOD010000222.1:0-8044 GCA_037721715.1 Chitinophagaceae bacterium
AACATCGCACTTCCCGGAATCTCTTGGAACCTATCAACAATCAACATTGACATTATTTCAATCAATTACTTCATTCAACAATAAATCACTGAAACTCACCTTTTCATCAATTCTATATTATGAGTAAAAAGATTGCAATTATTGGCGGTGGAAACCTCGGTACTGCTATTGCTGAAGGCCTGTTGAAAAGCGGGTTTTCTACAGGCAATGATATTACGGTTACCAAAAGAAACCTTTCAACACTTAAAGCCCTGCAGGCAAAGGGTATCCAGGTGACAGACGACAATAGCCAGGCAGTTTCTCAAAGCGAATTGCTTATACTGGCCGTAAAACCTTTCCAGGTAAAAGAAGTACTCGATGGTGCCAGGAATCAATTGTCATCAAAACACATATTGGTTTCAGTAGTAACCGGTATATTGATTGCGGATATCGAAGAGATAATAAATATAAAGATGCCAGTGTTTCGTGCCATGCCAAATACGGCCATTGCCATCCAGGAAAGCATGACCTGTTTAAGTCATAGTAACGCTGCGAGTGCCGACATAAAATACGTACATGACCTTTTTGCTACATTGGGAAAAGTTACTACCATCGACGAGAAATTAATGAACGCAGCCACGGTGCTCGGGGCATGCGGTACGGCCTATGCAATGCGTTACATACGTGCAAACATACAGGGAGGTATAGAAATTGGATTTGACGCGCTGACCGCAAGTTTGATTGCCGCTCAAACAGTAAAAGGTGCAGCGGAATTATTGCTTCAAAAGGGAACTCATCCTGAGCAGGAAATTGATAAGGTTACTACACCTCAAGGTTGTACCATTGCGGGTTTAAACGAGATGGAACACCAGGGTTTTAGCTCGTCTCTAATAAAAGGGATTGCCACCAGTTATAAAAAGATTTCAAATGATTAAATGCTGCACTTGTATCGATGACACCCTCATTTAACTAGGGAATATATCTTAAAAATGTTAATATAAAAATTATTTACTTTTATATTTTGTTTTGTGCATTATATTATCATTTATGTAGTTTGTTAACTCCTGAATTAGAAAATATTGAAGGCTTATAGATTTCTTCTTATCTTGCGGACTTATATACCTCGATTCTATGAAATTAAAAAGTGCAAAACTTGTACTCATAATTGAAATTATAGTTATGTGTATTTTTCATGCTGTAAAGATGAATAGTGAAATTAAGTCAACTAATATTAGTAAGACTTATAAGTCGGCCTCAGATCAAAAAAGCACCTCTTCCTATAGATATACCTCTGTAAATTTCAAATGGTAGAACCGCATCATTATAGCTCTTCACTAAACGTGTTATTCTAATGCCTCCTTGTCTATGATTAATTTGATTTTAACGAGTTAATTTATTATCATATTTTTGCATGACCTCCCGGATTTTTCTATTCCAGTTTTATTCCGCAGGGTCCACTGGGGAAAGGCAATCAAATTTTAGATAGTAATAAAAGCAAAACTGCTAACGGCCGTTTTTGGGTGAACTATGTAGTATTCTTCTGCCATTCATCGAGGACTTCTGGCAGAATAAGGTAAAAAATTGCTGTAACTCATCATTCAACTGGTTTAATAAATTAACGTATTAACATGGCTAAGTATATTTTCGTAACAGGGGGAGTCACTTCTTCATTGGGTAAAGGAATAATTGCTGCTTCACTGGCTAAACTATTACAGGCTAGGGGTTTAAAAGTTACCATTCAAAAGTTTGATCCTTATATTAATGTCGATCCGGGAACATTGAATCCTTATGAACATGGAGAATGTTATGTTACCGACGACGGGGCAGAAACAGATCTTGATCTCGGTCACTATGAACGATTTTTGAGTATAGCAACTTCACAGGCTAACAACGTTACAACCGGAAGAATTTATCAGACTGTAATAAATAAAGAACGAGAAGGCGCTTACCTTGGAAAAACTGTGCAGGTGATTCCGCACATTACAGATGAAATAAAACGAAGGATGCAATTACTCGGTAAAAAAGGGTTTGACATTGTTATCACCGAAATTGGCGGAACAGTAGGTGACATCGAAAGCCTGCCCTTTATTGAAGCCGTCAGGCAATTGCAGTGGGAACTTCCTGAAGAAGATTGCCTCGTTGTACATCTTACTTTAATTCCCTATTTGAAGGCAGCGAAAGAATTAAAAACCAAGCCAACCCAACACAGCGTTAAATTATTAAGCCAGGAAGGGGTGCACCCGGATATTTTAGTTTGCCGAACAGAAGAACCACTTTCTACGGAAATAAGAAAAAAAATAGCGCTGTTCTGCAATGTTAAATTGGAGGCTGTTATTGAAGCTGCAGATGCATCTACCATTTATGAAGTTCCCCTGGCCATGATGCGCGAGAAGCTGGATCTTATCTGTTTAAAAAAGTTAGACATTAAGAACTATAATGAACCTGAATTGAGCAAGTGGAAGGAATTCCTGGATAAACTTAAATACCCGAAAAGCCGTGTAACCATTGGCCTGATAGGAAAATATATTGAATTACAGGATGCGTATAAATCCATATTGGAGGCCTTTATTCACGCAGGAGCTATGAATGAATGTAAAGTTCAGGTGGTTAACGTGCACAGTGAATTCATAACAGGCGAAAATGTGAGTGAAAAACTGGGTAACCTGGATGGATTACTAGTAGCTCCCGGTTTTGGCCATCGGGGTATTGAAGGCAAAATAATTGCGGTTAAGTATGCTCGTGAAAACGGGTTGCCTTTTTTTGGAATCTGTTTAGGCATGCAAATGGCTGTGATAGAATTTGCCAGGAACGTACTGTTGCTTAAAGAGGCCCATTCTACAGAAATGAACCCGGACACACCTGAACCAGTGATTGACCTGATGGAAGAACAAAAGAAAATAACGGTTAAAGGCGGTACCATGAGATTAGGAGCCTATCCCTGCGACATAAAGCAAGGCAGCTTAGCTCATCGCATCTATGAAAGTGAGCAAATCAGTGAACGTCACCGTCACCGGTGGGAATTCAATAATGCTTATCTTGAGCAAATGGAGAATGCGGGATTAATAGCCAGTGGAAAAAACCCAGACACCAATCTGGTCGAGATCATCGAATTGCAAAATCATCCTTTCTTTGTAGGCGTACAGTATCACCCGGAACTAAAAAGCACCGTTGAAAACCCGGAACCGGTATTTGTTCATTTTATTAGGGCAGCGAAAGAGTTTGCTGACAGGAAAGAATCTGTAAGAAATCCTTTATTGCAAAGCGAAATGATATAGCCGCTTTTCTTCACCTATATAATTTGTAATCACTTTTGTTTTGATGGATGCCGGCTTAATGGTTGGTAACGTTCATTGCCACAAATCCAGGAGCTTCTAATTGCGTTCCCCCATCTATCTTCTCAAAACCCTATCTTTGCGGTCTTAAAAATTTTTATGATGGGAATGGATCGTAATACTGTGATCGGGTTTGTGTTATTGGCGATACTACTATTTCTTTATTTGTTTATTTCAAGCAGGAATAGCCAGGAATTGATGCAGGCAAGGAAGACTTACGATGATTCCATTGCAAAAGTGAATGCAGGAATTAAAAGAGACCAGCCTGTTTTAGCAGATACCGCCCTGGCGTTGGCAGTGGTTAAAGACACAGTTGGATTTAAAAAGGCTTTATATGGCGAGGAACAAATGGTTACTGTTGAAACGGACCTGCTAAAAGTGGTTTTTAGCAGTAAAGGCGGACAGCCTAGATCAGTTGAGCTTAAGAAATATCTATCATACGACAGTTCACTGGTGCAACTGGTCAATGTGGGTGATAAAATTTCTTATCCGGTCAATATAGCCGGTAATGAGCCGAGTCAGGTGAATGACCTTTATTTCACACCTGGCCAGGTTCAAAAAGACAACAAGGGAATCCAGACTATCTCCTTTCTTTTAAATGGACCTAATGCAGAATTGCTTACCCACCAGTTTATTATTCGTCCCAATGACTATGCTATTGACTGGAATGTAATGGTGAATGGCCGCGATAAATTGTTTAACCAAGGTAGCCTTAATATTAAATGGCACGCCGAACCTTTACAACAACAGAAAGATGTTGAATATGAAAGGCAGACAACTAATATTAATTTTTACGAAGACAATGATTTCGATTATATATCTTCCAAATCAACTAAGAAGTTCGAGAAGCCAGTGCAGTGGGTGGCTGTTTCCCAGCAGTTTTTTAGTATGATAATACGGTCGAAGCAAAATTTTGAATCCGGGGAAGTAAACTGGGCACGTGAAGTGACAGATACGTCTCACCTGATAGCTAAAGTAGACGCCAATCTCAACGCAAAATTTCCAGCAGGTGAATCTTCCACTATCCCACTGCAATTGTATTATGGACCCAGTGATTATAATATTTTAAAAAGCCAGGCACCGGGCATGGATCGTATTATCAATTTGGGTAGAGACATGTACTCGTTTGTACGCCCTATCAATGTCTATATCATTATGCCAGTATTTGACTTCTTTAAAAAGTTCATTGCAAGCTATGGTGTAGTTATTTTGTTACTGACATTATTTATCAGGCTTTGTACCTCTCCGCTAATCTATAAAAGTTATCTAAGCGGTGCTAAAATGAAAGTGTTGCGCCCGGAAATGGATGCTTTAAAGAAAAAGCATGGTGATGATCAACAATCTTATGGCATGGATCAAATGAAGTTATTTAGGGAAGCAGGGGTTAATCCGCTCGGAGGTTGTATTCCCGCATTGTTGCAAATACCTATTTTCTTCGCGCTTTATAGCTTTTTCAATTCTAATATTGCCTTACGTGGGCAGGGGTTTCTCTGGACGAATGATCTTTCCGCTTACGACGTGATATTGAATTTGGGATTTAACATTCCATTTTACGGCAGCCATGTAAGTTTATTCACCTTGTTGGCCGTCATCACCAGTTTCCTGATAAGTCTTTATGGAATGAGTAATGCCCCAGACCAAAATAACCCGGCCCTGAAATATATGCCTTACATTTTCCCCGTATTATTATTGGGCTTCTTTAACAAGCTGCCATCAGCGTTAACCTGGTATTATACCGTTTCAAATGTCATTACCTTGGTAATGCAATTTGTTATTCAAAATTACATTATTAACCATGATAAAATTCTTGCTAAGATAGAGGAGACAAGGAAAAAACCAAAAATCAAATCAAAATGGCAGGAGCGCATGGAACAAATACAGCAGACACAACAAAAACTTCCTGCACAAAAAACAAAAACTCCCGGAAAATAATTTTTGGTGTTAATAAGTTGAAACGACCTGTCAGATGTTATGACATTTAGCAGGTCTTTCTTATTTTAGACAACGTATTGACATCTTTCTGACGTCTTGTTTATTTATAATATAAACCCAACATGAAAAAGATCAGTATTTTATTTACTTTCATATTTCTTTCTTATTTTTCATTTGCCCAGAAAAAAGTCTCTGAAATTACGATGGTATATGACGCTGCCATTACTACCGGCAGCAAAGAACCCAAACTCGCTGATGCATTTGATGGCGCTACAGTAAGTGTTTATCTAAAAGGAACACTCAGCCGTACTGAGATGGCAAGTGCCCTGGCATCATCTACAACCATTCACGATTCCAGAACAGGTTCATCGGTAATACTACAGGAGGTAAGTGGCCAGAAATTGATGATCAGAATGACTGCTGATGACTGGAAAGAAAAAAACCAACGGTACGAAGGCGTCACATTTACCAACACCGAGGAGTCAAAAATAATTGCTGGCTATAAATGCATTAAGACAGTCGCTAAAATGAAAGACGGGGCCACATTTACTGTATTTTATACAAACGAGATTCTACCGGACAATATAGAATACAATTATCAATTCAAAAACCTGGAAGGTTTGCCACTTGAATATGAATTATCTCAAGGTAACCTTACTATTAAATACACCGTATCTAAAATCAGTTTAAACCCGGTAGCGGCATCCCGGTTCGACATTCCAAAAAGTGGGTACAGGGAACTTTCTTACGACGAAAGTAGAAAGTTAGGAGTAGGTCAATAAATTAGACTGGAAAAATTGAAAGAACGAAGGTTATTTACAAAGTCTTATACGCAAATTGATAAGTTGCAGGTTGGATTTTGTGTTTATACTAGCTACTGAAACTTTATAATTATTAGGAAGTATATAGGTAGAGTTGCCTTTAGTATACGTAATAAGTGACTTGTAAGAAACAGAATTAGCAGTTCTCTCTTCCTTTAAAATAACACTTCCTTTGTAGGCAGGACCAGCTTTTAAAGTAAAACCCCTGGAAGTCCTTAAAGGTGTAAATCCTTCTTTCAAGGAACTCGCTTTCGATTTATTTTTATCTCCACCTATACTCGCAACTGCTAAAAAGGTAAGACCTGTCAATACAATACTGATTAACACTTTCCCTGCGTTTACCACTAACATTTTATACGATTTAACATAATAGACAAATATAAACAAAAATAATGCTAAAGTTTGGCTCCTGCCTTAATTTATTATCTTTTGCAGAATAAGTTGTAATATTTGTTAAGACTGAATGTATAACCATTAGTTTAACAAAGGAGGAAAAAAACAGTGCTTGGCTTGTAAAATTTACCTAATTTCGACTAACTCAAGAAAATGAGAGAAAATCCTTACCGTCAAGACAAGGACGAAATCAAAGAACTTTTAAATCAATACCAGAAGCTAAGGTCTGGGCAGCGGCATTCTTATCTGGATGAAGAGTCTTTCGAACGAATTGTTGATTATTTCGATGACGCAGAAGAACTACCTCAGGCATTAGAGGCCGTTCAGTTTGCCATCGAACAATACCCTTATTCCTCGCTTCTTTTGCTGAAAAAAGCTGATCTTTTGATAGCTACCCGCCATTATGATGATGCCTTGACTACGCTTGAACAGGCTGAATTGCTTGATAGCCGCGACATTAACCTATTCATATTAAAAACGGATGCCTACCTGGCAATGGATCAACAGGAGAAAGCAGTGGAACTGCTCGAAAATGCATTGAAACTGTTTGATGGAGAAGAACGGATAGAGTTATTATTTGAACTGGCAGATGTGTATGATGACTATGAAGGGTTTGATAAAATTTTTGATTGTCTTAAACTGATTCTTGAACAAGATCCCAGAAATGAAGAAGCGCTCTACAAAATCTGTTTTTGGACAGATTTTACACAGAGAAATGAAGAGAGTATTAAATTGCACCAAAACATAATAGAAGAGCATCCATACAGTGAACTGGCCTGGTTTAACCTTGCTGCCGCCTTGCAGGGTATGAAGCTTTATGAGAAATCGATTGATGCGTATAAATATGCGGTGGTAATTGATGAGAAGTTTGACTACGCATACCGAAATATGGGTGATGCGTTTATAAGATTACGCAAATACAAAGATGCCATAGAGGTGCTCGAAAAGGTATTGGAATTGTCGAGACCGGAGGATGTGATATTTGAAGCGATAGGTCATTGTTTTGATAAATTAAAAAATTATTCCCAGGCGCGGTTCTATTATCGGAAAGCTTCTCACCTGAGCCCTGACGATAGTAAGCTTCATTACAAAATAGCCTGTACATATATCCAGGAGGAACAGTGGATGCAGGCTACGAAAAACCTGGAAGCTGCTATGCAGATACATCGCATGCAACCAGAATATAATCTGGCACTGGGTGAATGTAAAATGCAGATGGGAAACGTTAAGGATGCCATCCAGCATTTCAGCAATGTTGTAAGATCCAGGCCTAAAAATGTAGCCGGATGGGAAGCTTTAATACGTTGTCTCTACAATGTAAAATATTATGAGGAAGCTTTAGAGCAGGTATTTGCTGCTATTAAACATACAGAAGGGAAGGCCTTATTTGTTTACTACCTCAGTGCAATTTATTTTGCCATGGGCAAAGGCAAGGAAGGCTTACTGCAATTGCAAAGGGCCATGATAAAGTCGCCCAGGACCCTGAAAAAATTTGTCGAATTAAACCCATCCATTCTTCAGAATCACCAGGTAGTTGAACTGATTGCTGCTTTCAAGCACAACCGCAATTCCTAACTGTTGGCTTTT
>JBBJOD010000223.1:0-8042 GCA_037721715.1 Chitinophagaceae bacterium
GTACAACCGAGAGTACGGCAAGAAATATAGATCTTTATAAGCTTCGGCTTGATACTACCGGCAATTGGGAACGGCTCACTTTTTTTAATGTAGACGGTAAGTATAAAGCAACCAATCCGGTAGTAAGTGATGATGGAAAGTTTATTGCGTTTATGGTAGCCCGTTGTGAGGAAATGGCAGGCATAGGGCATGGCGTTTATATTCTGGATATAAAAAAATATGAAGACGGAAAAAGAAAATTAAAGTAATAAAAGTATGCATCTGAAATTAAGGGAGCTTTTGAATGATGAAGCAAATCAATTATTAATTTTTTAGCCTAAAAAAATACTGAGACAAATTTTAGTTCCTTGTAAGGGTAAAACCTTCCTCACTCGTATTACTATTCATAAAGTGTTTTTCATGAACTACAGTGTTACCAGGAATACTGGTAACGACTTTCCTAATTATAAAACTGCCCGCTATATGAGATTAAATCCCTTTAAAATAAAAGCTTACTTCTATGCCCTTGTAATTCTTTTTCTTAGCCTTACTGCAATTAAAACTAATGCACAGGAAAAACCAGGCATGGTAAAGGGAATAGTAACAGATATCAACAGTCAACCCCTGGCCGGAGTTTCTGTTATTCTTAAAAACACAAAAACGAATTTTACAGCCGGCACAAGTACCGATACTTCAGGCGTTTTCACCTTTGCCCGAGTTTCTTCGGGAGGGCCTTATAGTTTTACTTTTTCTACTATTGGATACGAGAATCAAACTTTATCAGGCTACAATATAAAAGACGATGTAACCCTCTCTCTTTCTATAAAATTGGCTTCAACTGCTGCTTCATTAGACCAGGTAGTGGTAGTTGGTTACGGTACTCAACGACGAAAGGACTTGACAGGTTCTGTGGCATCTGTAGGTAATAAAGAGATAAAGGACTTAGCGGTAACCCGGCTGGATCAGGCACTTCTGGGAAAAGTAGCCGGTGTTCAGGTGAAGCCTGTTTCGGGAGAGCCTGGTGCTCCATTGCAAATAAGAATAAGAGGTATTGGCAGTATTTCTGCAGGGGCAACGCCTCTGTATGTTGTAGATGGATTTCCAACTTCCAATATTGAGTCCTTAAATCCAAATGACATAGAAAGCATTGATGTGTTAAAGGATGCTTCGGCTGCTGCTATCTACGGATCCCGTGGTTCTAATGGTGTTATTATAGTTAACACTCGCAGAGGAAAATCTGGTAAAGCTGTTGTAACATTCGACAGTTATTATGGATGGCAGAAAGTATCAAAAAGACCGGAATTCATAAACGCATATGAGCTTGCTCAATATTTTTATGATGGTGTAAAAAACAGAAACTTTGATGCAGGCAACGATGTTTCGGGTGCTCCAAATACATGGAAGCTTCCCGTACCTCCCATAATTCTTGATGTGCTTGCAGGAAGGAACACCACGGATGTTGACAAGGTAAAAGAAGTGCTTCAAACTGCCCCCATACAGCAATACCAGCTTGGCATCTCTGGGGGCACAGACAACGTTAGATATGCTATAAGCGGCGAATATTTAAACCAGGACGGCATTGTAATAAACAGCGATTTTAAAAGATATTCTTTCAGGGCAAATGTGGATGCACGGGTAACGAAAAGGCTAACTGTAAAATTCAATCTTAACCAGTCTTTAATCAACAGGAACATTGTAAGTGCTACAGGTGTTTCAACCGGTGGTAACAACGAAAGCGTTTTAGGAAATGCAATGTCACTGACACAATTTTATCCATTGTATAATCCTGATGGGAGCTATTTCATTTACTCCGGACTTGATGCTGCAGGAAACTATCTTAATCCCGCAGCTCTTGCCAAAGAAATTCGTAATAAGGAGCAGTACTCATTCTTCCAGGGAAACTTCAATGCAGAATATTCCATTACCAACAGCTTAAAATTTAATGTATTACTCGGGGGAAGCATAGCGAGCCTGAAGGGTGATAAATTTGTGCCGCAGCTTCCGGTATTTTTCAACAATCCTGCTTATGGAGTCGACAGGGCAGAACAGGTAATCAACTGGCTTTCGGAGAATACCTTGAATTATAATAAAAGCTTTGGAAAGCATAATATTACCGGGTTAGCCGGTTTCACTTCACAAAGGGAAACTTATTCGGTTAATTCTTTGATGAGCAACAAATATCCTAACAACCTTGTTTCTTCATTAAGTGCAGTTAGTGGTATCATAACAGATGGTTCCGCATCAAGAGGAGCATGGTCGCTTGTTTCTTATCTTGGAAGGATCAATTATAATTTCAACAGCAAATATTATTTAACTGCTTCCATTCGTACAGACGGTTCTTCACGATTTGGCTCTAATAAAAAATACGGTTTGTTCCCATCCGCAGCTTTGGCATGGCGTATTTCAGACGAGAAATTTTTAAAAGATATAAGTTTCCTTAACGAACTGAAACTAAGGGCGAGCTATGGTGAAACAGGAAATAATAACATTGGTGATTATGAGCAATATGCTACTATCACGTACGAAAAATATCCATTGAATGGGACACCCATTTCAGGGTATGCTCCTCAACGGCTTCCTAATCCTGGTTTAACGTGGGAAAAACAACAGTCGGTAAACTTTGGTTTTGATGCAAGTATATTAGACAAGAGAGTAGGTATTACTATTGACCGTTTCCGTTCAACCAATACCAACCTGTTACTACGGGTAAATATCCCGGATATTACAGGGTTCAGCACTTCGTTACAGAACATTGGCCAGGTAAGAAATGAGGGATGGGAGTTTGCGCTCAGCACTTTAAATTCCAAAGGGAAGTTTGAATGGAGCACCGACTTTAACCTTACCGCTTCTAAAAATAAAGTGATCAGACTCGGACCGGAAGGCGACCCTATAATTAATGGAGGTAATATTACAAGGGTAGGGCAGCCTATCGGGATGTTCTACGGATGGCTAATTGATGGGGTATATAAAAATCAGGCTGAAGTAGATAAGGGACCTATTTTTAGTCCGGGCACTGCCACACGCTCACGTCCCGGTGACACACGTTTTGTTGACATCAGTGGCCCTGCCGGCAAGCCTGATGGAGTGATCAATAGTTTCGACAAAACGATCATGGGTACACCCTACCCGGATTTCTTTTACGGTATGAACAACAGGTTGGCTTATAAAAACATCAGCCTCAGCGTAAACCTGCAGGGGGTGCATGGTAATGATATTTTGAGTGTTTCAAGAAGAGGTACATTCTCTACCCGCGGTCGTTTTGCTATATCATCACTCATCGGGAAAAATTACTGGAAGTCTGAACAGGATCCCGGTGACGGCTTTAGTCCCCGGCCTAATGATGCGCCTACCGGCAATATCAGGGGAGAATATAGCCAGCGGTGGTTAGATGACGGAACGTACTTGCGGATCAATAATATGACGCTTGGTTACCTTATCCCTGATCGTATTACCCAAAGGCTAAATATCAGATCAATAAGGTTTTACCTTACCGCCAATAATCCATTCATTTTTACAAAGAATGCCGGATTCAATCCTGATGTCAGCAATGGTACCAATGCACTCACTCCAGGTAACGATCTCAACGATTACCCACTGCCTAAGAGCTTGCTCATCGGTTTAAATCTTGCATTCTAAAAAAGGAGTCAAACAAAAATTACAAGCATGAAAAAGACATTGAATATAATAGCAACCCTGATTGTGGTTGGTATGATGTCGTGTAAAAAAGATTTTATTACATTAAATCCTGAATCCACCGTGAGTCTGGATGTGCTCTATAAAACCGATAAGGATTTCCAGGATGCAGTGATAGGTGTCTACAGTAATTTCAGACCGCAATACCTCAACTTCTGGAGGTTCGGCGACCTCAGAGGGGATGATACGAGGTTTGGTTTGGTGTCTCAATTAGAAGATGCCCGCAATGATAACTTCACATCCGATAACAGCGACCAGGTATTGGCCACCACATGGCGGAATTATTACAGCATTATTAGCAGGGCAAATAAGGTTATTAATAATATTGAGAAAACAGATGTTGCTTTAGTGACAAATAAAGACCGCCACCAGGCTGAAGCTAAATTTCTAAGAGCGCTTGCTTACTTTGACCTGGTAAGAATATTCGGAGATGTTCCATTGATTACCAGCGATGTAACTATTTCAGGAGCATATAAGACCTCAAGAGAGAAAGTACGAACCATTTATGATGAAATTATTATTAAAGACTTACTTGATGCAGAAACAAAACTGCCGCTTAAATATACCGGAAACGACATAGGAAGAGCTACCAGGGGTGCCGCTAAATCTCTGTTAGGTAAAGTTTATTTAGAACTGAAGGACTTTACAAAAGCGGAAGCTAAATTGCAGGAAGTAACGACTTTAGGGTATGCGCTGCTTCCCAATTTTAATGATTTGTGGGACTATTCAAAAGACGAACACCACGGCGAATATATCTTCGACATTGAATATGAAGAAGGACTTGGAGGGCTGGGAAGTAATTTTACCGGCCAATTTGCATTAGACTTTCAGGGTGGCGGCGGACCTCTGGTTGCAGAACTTGTAAGACGTTACAACATTCCTTCAGGTACCGGGGGCGATGCAGGTACTCCAAGCCAGGCTATATTTGATGCTTATAATGCAAGCCCCGGCGACAAAAGGCAGGAATTTTCTGCAGCCAAAGGTATTGTTGGTCCCACAGGTACACTCATCCCTATAGCTGCAACCGGTGTTCCCGGGCTAACATTAAAATACATGGCACGGCTTGTGGGTTCTGCCATCGACAGCAAAGTAAACTGGAAGGTAATTCGCTATGCTGATGTGTTGCTGATGCTTGCAGAAGCGCTAAACGAAAATGGAAAAACAGAGATGGCGCTTACCTACCTGAATATGGTTCGTACCCGTGCCGGTGTGCCTGTTTATTCAGGCTTATCTCAAACTGATACCCGCGAAAAAATCTATTTGGAACGAAGGCTCGAACTATATATGGAAGGCCAGCGTTGGTTTGACCTTGTTAGAACAGGAAGGGCGCTCTCTGTGATGGCTCCCTATGGTATGAAGGACTACATGACTGTTTTCCCTATACCACAGGGACAAATAGACATTGTTAATGACCCAGCTGTTTTCCCACAAAATCGCGGGTATAATTAATTGCTTCATCATTAACAAAAATTGCCGCCGGGATGAATAATATGTTTTTTAAGCTTTACCGATACCCGATTGTGTTATTCCTATGCATGGTGGTAATGTCAATTACGGTGTATTCCTTTGGGGCAGATATTGAGGTATCTATTGTTACTGGTCAAGCCCCTGGTTTACCTGCAGTGCATGGTCTTAATAAACTTACTGAAGCGTTATCTAAAAAACAGGTCTCCTTCGAAAAAGTAAGTTCGATAAATGAAGCACGTGGAAAAACAATCATCATTACCGGTTTATCAAAAGGCGGAGGTCCGGCTGCTGAAATTCTTAAGGCCAGCACTCATAAGTTGCCAGACTCAGCAGAAGCTCTAACCATCTGGAAAACCAGTGTCCGCAATAAACCTGTGTGGGTAATCATTGGTTTTGATGACCGGGGATTAATGTATGGTCTGCTCGATGTTGCCGACAGGATTGGCTGGAGCACCGGCAAAGCCACATTATTCAGCAGGGTGAAGGAAGTTACAGAGAAGGCGGATGTAAAGGAAAGGGCTATAGTAATTTACACAATGAACAGGGCCTACTGGGAAAGCAGGTTTTATGACGAAGCGTATTGGACCAGGTATCTTGATATGATGGCCAATGACAGGCTAAACATGTTAGAGGTTGGTTTTGGTTTTGAGAATGGCGGCTTTCTTGCCCCTGCATACCCCTACTTTTTCAATGTAGAATCTTATCCTAACGTACGGATGGGTGATATTAGCCCTGAACAACAGAAAAAAAACCTGGATGCCTTCAACCGTCTTATTCAAATGTGTCACGACAGAGGCATAGGGTTTAGAGTTGGTTTCTGGGATCATATTTATCGTGGCGGTTATCAGAGCAACAAGGATATGCCGGAACAGGTTAACAGCCAGGTTCAGGGCGTTACTGCTGACAACATGATAGCTTATACAAAAGTAGCCTTAGCTAAGTTCATTGACCAGGTTCCACATCTCGACGGCATTCTTTTTCGGGCTCACGATGAATCGGGTTTGAAAAAGGGAGAGCAGCTTAATTTTTGGAAAGGTGTTTTTGATATGCTCAAAGAAAAGGCGCCTAATCTTATTGTAGACCTTCATGCAAAAGAAGTTTCTGATACCATAGTTCACGAGGGACAGGAACGCGGATTAACAATACGTATGAGCACTAAATACTGGATGGAACAAATGGGACTTCCTTTTCATCCTACTCATACCAATAGGATTACCGACAATAACTATCGCAGGCATGGGTATGGAGATATGCTTAATTATGAGGAGCATTATAAAGTATTTTACAGGATTTGGGGTGGAACAACCCGCGTATTATTATGGGGTGATCCTGAGTATGCAAAACGATTTGCAGCAAGCACACATATTCATGATGGCGCAGGCTTTGGTGTTAATGAGCCGCTAACCACCAAAATGCATGCACAACCTCACGATGCACAAGTCTTTTCTTTATTAAATCCTAAGTACAGGTATTACGATTATGAATTTGAAAGGTACTGGCATTTCTACCAGGTGTTTGGAAGAACAGGATATAATCCTGATACACCATCAGAAGTTTGGGATGAAGAATTCAACCGGCACTTTGGTGTTAAGACCGCGCCTATAGTTCAGCAAGCAATTCACAAAGCGAGTTGGGTACTGCCGCGAATTGTTGCTTCCTGTTTTCCACTCGTAGGATTTCCCCTTGCGTCTGGATGGGCGGAGAAACAGCATTTCGGCGATCTTCCTGATTATGCGAAAACAACACCAAGCGATGTTCAGCAATTTGCCAGCTTTAATGATGAAGCTAAAATTTTAATGGATAAAGGAGAAACAGCAAAAATTCTTCCTTCCCGAAATAGTGTTTGGTTTAAAGAAACCTCTGATCAAATTAATCAACAAGTTAACCAGGCAGAGAAAGCCGCAGGAAAGAATTTAACTAATGAATTAATTTCAACCCTCACCGATCTTAAGATACTTAGTAATCTTGCGTTATACCACTCCCGAAGAATTCCTGCTGCAGTAAGCTATCGTTTGTTTGAGAACACCAGGGACGTATCTGCACTTGATGATGCACTCAGGTATGAGAAAAATGCCATTATTGCCTGGAAGCAAATTGTAGATGCAGCAGGAGATGTATATGCAGATACGTTAAGGATGGGTCCTCGTACACGAACACTTGTCGGGCACTGGAAACAGGAGCTTGCAAGTTTGGAAACAGGGCTTGAAAAGTTGGAGCAAATGAGAAAGAATTATAAGCATACGGACTCCTCAAATAAGGCTACGCCTTTTTTGCCGGCTGTCAATAGCAATTACACAAAACTTTTCCATGTCACCCATAATCCTGTTGCTATTGCACATCCCGGACAACCCGTTACTGTAAAGGTGAAGGTTTCCTCTGCTGCCGGATTAAAGTGGGTTCACCTGCTTTATAGAGATGTTAACCAGTATGAAGATTTTAAAACGCTCGAGATGGGTTTGACCAGGGATAAAGATATATACGAAGCCACTATACCCGGCAAGGAAATTAAATCAAAATGGGACTTAATGTATCTTATTGAACTAATGGACCGCAATAAGAAAGGTGTCATTTACCCTGACCTTGAAATACAAACACCATATATAGTAGTAAAGGTTTCACAATAATAAATTCACCTTAACTGTTCATCCACACAACAAATAATAATTACATGAAAAAAAGCATTTGCATCTTCGTTAGTATTTTTAGTTTGATCGCTTTTCAACATCGGTCGGTTGCACAAACTAACCAGGGTAATACAACTGGAACAACAGTAAACACCGGTAATGATACCGCAATGGGCAAAAGAAAAGCCGGTGATCCTTTTGCGGTACTGCCTTCAAACATTGAACGGCTCACGCTTTTTGGAGAACGTGCAGATATTTCTCCTGACAACAAACGTGTCG
>JBBJOD010000224.1:0-8029 GCA_037721715.1 Chitinophagaceae bacterium
CAACAGGAATTTTTTCTCCCGGCTTTATACGCAACTGGTCGCCCTTTTTTATCTGTTCTATCGGGATTACTTTTTCTTCGCCGTTCACCAGTAAAACAGCTTCTGAAGGCACTAACTTTAATAGGGCTTTTATAGCGCCACTGGTGCGGCTGTGTGCTCTTGCTTCTAACAGCTGACCTAATAAAACTAAGGTTAGTATAACCGTCGTTGCCTCAAAATAAACAAACACGGTTCCGCTTTCTGTTTTAAACTGTGCCGGAAAAATATTTGGAAACAACATGGCAAAAACACTGAACAAAAATGCTACGCTTGTACCTATGCCGATGAGGGTAAACATGTTTAAGTTCCAGGTGACAATGGAAGTCCATGCTCTTTGAAAAAACATCCAGGTGGCGTAAAATATTACCGGCAGTGATAAAGCAAATTGTATCCAGTTCCACACCTGCTGATTGAATATTTTATAAAGCGGATTGCCCGGCAGCATCTCGGACATGGCTATGATGAGAATAGGAAGCGTAAAAAACACAGCCACTTTAAACTTCTTCAATAACGCTTTGTATGTAGTGTCTTCTTCGTCTTCTGCCGGCTGCATCGGAACAAGGTCCATACCGCAGATAGGACAGGAACCGGGGGCATCTCTTATTATTTGCGGATGCATCGGGCAGGTGTATTGCCTCACATCACCCCCAGCCCTAGTTGAACGAGAGGCAGCCGAAGGCGCTTTCACCAAATGCATTCCACACACCGGGCAATCGCCGGGCTTTTCGTAGGTTTTATCACCCTCGCAATGCATCGGGCAATAGTACTCACCCTTCAAGCTTTCCGTAGAAGTAGCTTTTGACTGCAAATCCTTTTTCATGTCCGTCGTTGCCTGTTGCACCAGGTGCATACCACATACAGGACAATTGCCCGGCTTATCATAAAATTTGTCTCCCTCGCAATGCATCGGGCAATAATATCTGCCTGCTGCATTCGCAGTTGTTTGCTGCTCATGGACATGACTAAGAGAATGTTTATTTTCCATTTGCCTTTGTTTTGTTATTTATCTGGTGACCATTCACTTTACTCTTTTGGTTTTACATAAGTACCTTCTTTCATCATCTTTTCCTGGTCGGCTGTCATCTTTTGTTTAACCAGTTTCATTGCGCATTTCGGACATTCTCCGGAATGGTCGCTCATGACATCGTTGTGCATCGTGCAGGTGTACATTTCATCTTTTGCCAACTTTACTGGGCCTGTTTTGGTGTCTTGTTCTGTGTTTGCTTTGTTGTCATTGTTTTTACAAGCAGTAAATGCAACAGCGAAGGAGAATAGAACTGCGGCTACTAAAAATATCTTTTTCATGGTTTAAAAAGATTAAAAGGTGGCAGCTTTTATACTGCCACCTGATGATAAAATAATTAATAACTATTGTTTTTTGCTTTTTGCCTTCATAGCCATGCCACATACAGCACACTTGCCCGGCTTAGCGCTAACCTCGTTGGGGTGCATAGAACAAGTATAAACTGTAGTTCCCTGCTTAGAACCGCTTCTATCTACAACTAATTTTGAGCTGCATTTTGCACAAGTACCGGGGTGATTACTTGCCACTTCAGGATGCATTGGACAAGAATAAAATTTCACTGTTTCCTTCTTCATTTGCTTCTTTTTAGAGAGTGTTAAGTCCATGCCGCATTTTGGACACTTACCCATTGCATCACTTACAACAGCAGGATGCATTGGACAAGTGTAATTTGCAAGAATTACAGTTCCTGTTTTAGAAGCTGGATCATTTGCTTTACTTTTTTGTGCGAAGGTTGCAAACGTTGTAAACGCTGCAATAAATAATAGGATGGTCGTTTTCATTTTTGATGATTTATTTGATACAAGAATGGATGAATGCCAGGTAGTGATACTGCCTGAATGATACTTAACAAAATAAGTATAACAGGCTACACAAGAATACGCCTGCAATAAAAAGGGAGAGTAAAATTAAATTCTGAAAACGCAGTTGGAAAGATAAATAGGAACGCCTGTATATAAAGGCGGTGCATGGCTTCCGTTCATTACATCTATTTCCTGTATAGAAAATGAAATAGATTGTATGACCGAAGTAAATAAGTCTAAATCAGTAAAATATTTGAGAGGAATGTCTACAGCCTTTCCTGAAAGATGGTTGTCTTTAACCTTATAAAATTGGTATTTGTTATCACAGCACCCACTTCCATCGCCTTTATTGCATGTTTGCTTTTTATTGGGAGTAAGTTCTACTGTAACTGATTTTAGCTTGCCACAACAATAGAACTCTTTTAAGCTGAAGCCCATTGTAGCCAATGAGTAACTGCAAATAAGTAATATGAGGACAATCTTTTTCATCTTTCTATAACAAAAGTAACGTTGTTTGCAATAGGATTATTACATAATTCTGGCTTTAACTTATAGAATTATGTGATAATAAGGAGCCGCTTCAAGTTGGGGGCTTTGTGTCATCGTGGTGCCTTTTGGTAGCCCTCTTGGCACAAAAATCAGGAGCAGCTACAAACTGACGATTTTAAATACCGCCACATCGCCAAGCCGTATGCGTTAGCTGCAAGTAAAAAAAATAAATTATTTAGATCACAAAAAAAGTTAGCTTTCTGTTTTTTACAATACATTACATACTCCTTCCAAATTTCGGAGCATTATGAATTTAAAAAGGAATTTTATGAGACACAAAAAGCGATACATCTTGCACCTGCTTTCAATTGTTCTTTTTTTTACAATTGGCTGTAACAGTCCGGATCAAACCAACAAGTCAGAACTCATTGATTCAACGTCAAATAAGCAGGAGACAAGCAATAAACCTTCTTTCGATGCTTCTCAAAGTGTTACCACTATATCACCAGTTTTATATAAAGCATTAGCCGATACATTAAATATGAGAGTTTTGGAAGGAACTTACAAACCAGGAGATTCTTCTATTATGCATGGACATCCCGACTTTGTTTTGTACGTATTAGAAGGTAGCACTGCAGAATTAACATCAGTTGAAGGTAATAAGCAAAATATTGAATTTAAGAAAGGCATGGCTGTCATACTGCCTGCAACTACCCATTCAGCTAAAAATATAGGAAAATCAACTTTGCGATTGGTGGTCGTGGAAGTAAATCGACCCAGAGATTAGACTTGCATATGGATCGCAAAAAAATAAGTTGAACAAACGTTGCTTGACAATTACCTGCAGCTAATATTTAAGTGGAGTAGACCAAAAGCGCCCAAAACGTAGCCCCGATAAGAAACGACTTGCCGGGGCTTTTTGTTCTACTCCCTGTTGACCGAAGCCGTGAGAGGGTAGGGTACAACGTAGCTGACATGTACTACGATAAGCATGATAACTAAAATTAGCAGTGCGGCAGCGTTCTATGCGGTTTAGTAAAGTATGACTGCCTGGCGCTGTCATCTCTTCCAGCCAGTCATTTGTTGCAGCAGTTGTTGTACGGTCGCCCCGCTGCCTGTAGTTACTTGCTTCCATCAGCCTGCTGAACAGGGAGCTGATCAAGCAGGTTGATGATTCGGCTTCACCGGTGTGTTTGCAGGTGCAGGTAGATCATCATAGTGCTGATGTTACTGTGACCCAGCAGTTCTTTGATAGTAGGCAGGTCGGTGCCGTTGTCAAGCAAATGAGTAGCGAAGGAATGTCGATGGGTGTGAGCGATGTAACCTTTATCTTTAAAGCCTGCCTGTTTCAGGGCCGCTCTTCATTGAACTCAATGCTGCGGGTGTGCATACTCTTACCCTTTTTCGTTCCTTCAATCAAATAGGTGACAGGCCGGTGCTTGCAAAAGTATTCCCGAGGCGTTGTAACGGATGCTAAACAGGGTCCATTGCCCCCATTGGGTGAAAGGAATACTACTGCCCGCGCCGAATAAAGCCCCCGGTTTTGTGAGCGCTCCTGAGCGCGTCACAACAGGGTAATTTTACACCAACCCTTACTTCCTGGTTAAAAAGTCCTCTAAACAATCTTTGTATTATTATGATAACCAACACCGAAGAAATAGTATCCCGATAATTTTATTAGGTGAATTTAATTTTTATATTATATGTTAAATTATCATTAATTTTAATGATCATGAAGGATCCGGTGGAAATTAGTTCAAATCAAATAACTTGGGAAATGAGGATGGATGCCTATGAGCTTTGGCGTTTTTATCTCTTCCCTCTTCTTACTTATTAGATTCACCAGGTACGTGAACAGGGTATATTCCATTAATTTTATAAAAGCAACTTTCCAATGCTCTGATTGTAAAACAGGCTCGGCTAAGAGTGGGACAAAGTTACTTCGATTGAGTAAACATTGCTTTTACTGACTATGCAGCATTTGAACAGCATTAAATTCGTTTCTTCTCACATTTTGACATAATCAAATTTCTTCTAACCAAAACAAACACTTCTTTTCCATGCAGATTCCCCAAATAGAATATGGCTAAACGACCGCTGCCGCCGAAGACATGGGTTTATGATTCCCGAAACTAATAATTTTCCAATCAAGTAATTAATTATGAAACAACGACATTTAGTATTAATGTTCATGCTTATGCTGGTCGCGGGAATCCCCGCAGCTTTGGCACAGAGCCGAACTGTTTCTGGCAAAATCTCCGATAACAAAGGCGCACTAATGCCATTTGTTAATGTTACTGTGAAAGGCTCTTCTGTTGGAACAACATCCAATGCAGACGGCTTGTATGGTATCAGCGTGCCTCAAGGGTCAAACACCCTCGTGTTTTCTTACATTGGATATAATCCTCTGGAAGTAAATATTTCCGGCCGTACGACTGCAGATGTTACATTGGAACAAGATACAAGGCAATTAGAGAATATTGTCGTCACAGCCCTGGGTGTTGAAAGAAATAAAAAATCACTCCAGTTTTCTGCTACCCAGATTAGCGGGGAAAATTTCACCCAGGCCCGGGAGATCAGCGCTGCGAATGCACTTGCAGGCAGAGTGGCCGGTGTGAACGTATCAAAGATCGCATCAGGGCCTGGCGGATCATCACGTGTAGTTATCCGCGGCGCTAAAACGCTTGGTTCTACCTTGAACCAACCTCTTTATGTTATAGATGGGGTTCCCATTGATAACAGTAATTTCGGACAAGCCGGTGTATGGGGTGGCGCTGACCAGGGTGATGGTATGAGCAGTATTAACCCGGATGACATTGCATCCATGACAGTATTGAAGGGCGCAAGCGCTGCGGCACTTTATGGATCGAGGGCTGCCAATGGTGTTATTCTTATAACAACAAAAAAAGGAACTGGACGTAAAGGACTGGGAATTGAATTGAATTCAAATTATGTGATGGAAACCTTGCAGAACTTAACAGATTTCCAGACATCAAATGGTAGTGGAGGCTATGTGGGAACAAGCCTTATCACACAAGAAGCCAGGACCCCGAAATCCATTGATGAGCATTGGAACAACGGTTGGGGGTATAATGGGTGGGGACCAAAATTTGACGGTAGTCCGACCGTTCAGTTCGATGGGGTTTCCAGGCCCTATTCTCACACTGGTGACAACTGGAAACGTTTTTACAAAACAGGAACTGCGCTTACGAACAGCGTTGCACTTACTGGTGGAAGCGAAACTCAAAACTTCAGGCTTTCGCTTTCCGACCTCAGAAGTAAGGGAGTTTTTCCTAATTCGGGTTTCGACAGAACAAATGTTTCCTTAAGTACCAATTCGAAGTTTGGAAAAAGGTTGACTGTAACTTCCAAGGTGATGTATTCAAATGAGAAAACGAAAAACCGGCCCCGACTTTCAGATTCTCCGGGAAATGCTAATCTGGCTCTTTATTATACTCCAGGTGATATTGACGTTAGGAATTACTTGGGTGACCCTAATAAGCCGGGTGCTGTACCCCCGGCACAAATGCAAAAAGACATGGGCATCCTCATACAGGATAAAAAAGCTCCCGGGGAAGAGTTCCAGATGTCAACTAACCTGTGGCAACAGAATCCATATTGGGCAGCTTACCAGTTTAATAATAGTGATGTTCGGGATCGGGTGATCACCAGTGGCGAGGTGCGGTATAATATAACCGATTTTCTGTACGCTTCCGGTCAGGCCGGTATGGATTGGTTCACCTTAAGAGGAACGCAACTAACACCTCAGGGTACAGGCTTCGACCGCGCCGGAGGTATCTCAGAGAACGAATACCGGACACGTGAAATAAACCTCCAGTATTTACTGGGTTTCAACAAAACCTTTAACCAGTTTGGCGTCAATGCCTTTGTAGGTGGAAACCGGATGCGTCGTACTACCGAAAATGTTTCAGCAGTTGGAACAGGTTTCAATACACCATTTCTCGCTGCTATTAACAATGCCAAGCAGAGGAACTTTGGTTATGGTTATGGAAAACAAGGTATCAACTCTTTGTTCGGATCTGTTGAATTATCATTCAATGACTATCTATTCATAACCGGAACAGCCAGGCAGGACTGGTTCTCCGTATTGAAGCCTGACGACAACAGTATCCTGTATCCTTCTTTAGGTGGCAGCTTTGTATTCTCAGATGCGATCAAGACCCTGCCAAACTGGCTTAGCTTTGGAAAGGTAAGAGTGGCATGGGCCCAGGTTGGTAATGTAAGCTCCGTAGGTCCTTACCAGACGATATTAACCTATAACGCCGGGATCTCACATCAGAATAGGCCTTTAGGGGGATATTCATCAGGAGACAATTTACCCAACCCTAACCTGAGACCCTTCACATCAACAGAGATGGAATATGGTTTGGAAGTAAGATTCTTCAATAACAGATTGGGACTGGATATAACTTACTATGATCAAAAAACTACTAATGACATCCTGAATGCAAATATTTCCGGTAGTTCGGGATTTAGAACCACTTCGGTCAATCTCGGTAAAATTGGTAACAAAGGTGTAGAATTTTTGATAACCGGCACACCTGTCAGGTCAGCAGTCATATGGGATGTTTCATTGAATTTTGCAAAAAACAATAGCAAGGTTATTTCTCTTGTTGAAGGCCAGAAAGAAGTTGTCGGCGAAGAACCCAGAACAAGAACAGCGTTCATCAAGCATATCGTAGGCTATCCGTACGGTATGATCACCGGACAAAAGCAAAGAGTTGATCCTGTATCCGGGCTCCTTGTATATGATACAAGCGGTACTCCGTTAACAGATGGGAGTTACCAGATACTGGGCAACGGAGTAGCTGATTTTACCGGAGGTATTAACAACTCATTGACCTGGAAAAATTTGAATCTCACCTTCCTTATCGACTTCAAATCAGGGGGAGATATTTATTCAGGAACAAATGTCAGGCTAACGCAAGCAGGGTTCACTAAGCAAACACTCCAGGGCCGCCAGGGAGAAGCTCCGCTAGTTATCAACGGTGTGGTGCAAGATGGTGTTGCGGGTGGCAACCCTGTTTATAAGCCCTTTACAAAAACACTCACCCCGGGTCAGGCACGAAATTACTGGGGGCAACTTGGTGAAAGAGCTCAGGAGAACTTTGTTCACGACGCATCTTTTGTTAAGCTCAGGCAGATAACCTTTGGCTATAACCTGCCAACCAAACTATTTACTAAAACACCCATTCGGAATTTAATGCTTTCTTTCGTTGCACGTAACCTGGCCATTTTGTACAAGAATGTACCTAATATTGACCCGGAATCAACTTATTCCAGTGGAAACTCGCAGGGTCTTGACTACTTTGGAATGCCGGCAACTCGTACTTATGGCTTTAACCTGCGGGCAACCTTTTAACAATAAACACAAATTAACTATGAAATATTTACGAAAATTGAGTTATTGCATTGTCATTATTGGAGCGCTAATGACAGCTTGTAATAAGACCGAACTTAAAGATCTGAATATCAATCCACAAGCCAGAAATACAATTAATGTGAACTTTCTGTTTACTTCTGCACAGTTGGGCGCAGCATCCGGTGGCTCCCGGGGTGATAACCGTTATATCGATTGGAGAACGAACATTGGAATGGCCTCCACTGCTATTCAGCAACTTGCAGCCATTGCTGATATTTCAAATACCGGCGA
>JBBJOD010000225.1:0-8029 GCA_037721715.1 Chitinophagaceae bacterium
TTAGGGCGAATAGGCAAATCAATTGCTGAAAAGAGCAGTTGTAAATACGAACGTCTTGCCGATGCCAGAAAAGTTGTTTTTTTACTTTTTGAAAGCGGTCCTTCAAAGGTCGCCGCCAGTTCTGTTGCACTTAACCTGATGTTACCCTGTAGTTTATTAGGATTTCCTGTACGTTGTTTCAACTGAAATACAGAACTCAATGCATTGTCATACCGGGCATCAAAAGCAGATGAGCTGAGTTTTACATCCTCGATAAACGATACATTTAAAATACCCTGCGGACCACCGGAACTGCCCTGTGTTTGAAAATGATTAATTACCGGCACTTCTATACCATCCAGGTAGAAAACATTTTCACCCGGTCCTCCACCGCGAATAATAATATCGTTTCTAAAACCACCACCACCCGCTCCGCCGCCTACGCCTGGTAATGTTTGAATCACTTTACTGATATCAAAATTTCCTCCTGGATTGCTTTTTATTTCTTCTGTTGTTAATCGCTGTACGCTCAAAGGTGTTTCCAAAGTTGCAGCCCTGGCTGTGCGTTTATCAACATTTACTATTATAGCGGCCAACTCTCCGGCGTTGGGTTCTAATTCTACGTTTAAGTAATTCTCATTTCCTGCATTAACGGTGATGTTGAATAGCGTTTGAGATTTGTAGCCAATCATGGAAAAGGTAATATTATAAGTTCTTAACTGGATGCCGGAAATTCTGAATACACCATTGGAATCGGTGATAGCACCGCTTCCGGCACCTTCAAGAATAATATTGGTATTTGATAATGGCTGTTGCGTTGATCTATCAATTACTTTTCCAGAAACGCGTCCGCTGTTTTGCGCATTTACACAAAATGACATCAAGATACCAATGCAAAAAAGCACAGTTTGCTTTTGATAAAAGGGGAAATTCATTTACTTGTTTTTAAGGATTCTACAAATCCTTCACATCAACAACAGCTTAACGCACATACCTGCTATTTTCGAACTAAACAAGATCTACGCTATAAATGTTTAATGGAAAAAAAGATAAGCCATCACTATGGCAGTAGTGATTCCAACAAGATCGGCCAATAACATAACCGGGATGGCGTAACGGGTATTCTTCACCGATACAGCGCCAAAATAAACAGCAATTACGTAAAACGTCGTATCGCTCGTTCCCTGGAAGATACTGGAGAGCCTTCCTACAAAAGAGTCGGCACCATAAGTATTCATAGCATCTATCATCATACCCCTGGCACCACTGCCGCTTAACGGCTTCATCAGTGCTGTAGGAAGGGAAGGTACGAAGTCAGTATTTACTCCTACAGCGCTAAAGATACCATAGAAGCCACGGATGATGTACTCGAATACTCCCGAATTACGCAACACACTTATGGCAACCAGCATCGCTACCAGGTAAGGGATAATGCGGATGGCTATTTCAAAACCGCCTTTTGCTCCTTCTATAAAACTTTCAAAAACATTTACCTTTTTAAGCAGGGCGCCTACAAGAAATGCAAAAAAAATCAACAGGATCAACCCGTTGCTCATGATCAGCGAAAACTGCTGCAAGCTCTGCTGATCGAGCGTGTTTAAATACCAAACCAATGAAGCCACCAAAGCAGATAAAGCTGCTACCCACGAAATGATTACTGGGTTAAACAGGTTGATCCGTTGCCTGACAGACACTGCAATCATCGCCGCGATGGTAGCTACAAAAGTTACGATCATACAGGGAACAAAAATGTCGGTGGGGTTTGCTGAAGGGGGCTTAACAGATGCCCGAATGGCAATAATACTTACCGGTATCAGCGTTAGGCCGCTCGCATGTAATGCAAGAAACATTATCTGCGAATTGCTGGCCGTTTCCTTGTTTAGATTTAGCTCCTGTAAACTTTCCATCGCCTTTAATCCGAACGGCGTTGCTGCGTTATCCAGCCCGAGCAGGTTGGCAGAAAAATTCATCATCATATGCCCGATGGCCGGATGATTTCTCGGCACCTCCGGAAACAGTCTGGAAAAGAATGGTGCAACAATACGTGATAGAAAATTGATTGCCCCGGCCTTTTCGCCAATTTTCATGAAGCCCAGGAACAAACTCATGATACCCACCAGCTTTAACGATATGTCAAATCCGTCATTGGCCGACTTAAAAATACCCTCCACCAGCATTTTGAAAATTTCCTGGTCGCCAAAAAAAGCCCATTTAATAAAAGCGATTACAAAAGCAACCAAAAAAAAAGCCATCCAGATATAGTTAAGGGCCATGGTGGTGATTTAAGGTTTTTAATTTTAGCTTGAATTTACTAATCGAATTTATCAAACCGCCTGTAATTTACAGGATGGGTGCAAGGTATCAACAAATCAGCCGGTAATGCCACACCAACGCCCGTTGGCTCACTTCAATTAAATAGCTTCCTAACCTATTAACATTTATCTTTGCGCCTCGAAATTTTATAAAACTGGAATAAGCATCCCTAACTCGAAATTAAAATCATTATGGCTTTGCAAGCAGGAATTGTAGGTTTACCAAACGTAGGAAAATCCACCTTGTTCAATGCAGTGAGCAATAGCGCGAAGGCCCAGGCAATCAACTATCGTTTCTGTACCATTGAACCCAATATAGGCTTGGTAGACGTGCCCGACGAACGCATCGACAAACTGGCAGAGCTGGTAAAACCCCACCGAACCGTACCTACCCAGATTGAAATAGTTGATATTGCCGGCCTCGTTCGCGGCGCCAGCAAGGGGGAAGGTCTTGGAAATAAATTTCTTGCCAATATCAGGGAGGTTGATGCCATTGTGCACGTAATCCGGTGTTTTGAGGATGAGAATATTTTGCGGGAAGAAGGTGCGATAAATCCTGTAAGTGATAAAGAAATCATTGAAACAGAATTGCAGTTGAAAGACCTGGAAAGTGTTGAAAAAAAGTTTTCGCGTGCAGAAAAAATGTTGAGAACGGGTGATGCAAAAGTGAAGGCTGAATACGAAGTATTAAAAAGCTGCCTGGAACATTTGCAGAAAGGCCTTAATATCCGTTCGCTCAGTCTTGACAAAAACGAAAGAGTAGCCATTGCAGATCTTTTCCTGCTGACTGAAAAACCGGTGCTGTATGTTGCCAATGTAGACGAAGCATCGATGCACACGGGCAATCAATTTTCCAGGTCCTTACAGGCATCAGTAACCGAAGAAGATGCGCAGATGATCGTGATGAATAATTCAATTGAGGCACAGATAGCAGAGCTTGACAACCCGGACGACCGGCAATTGTTTATGGATGAATATAAAATGACAGAGCCGGCCCTGAACAAATTGATCAGGTCTGCTTATAAACTGCTTAACCTCTATACCTATTTCACCGCAGGCGTACAGGAAGTCAGGGCCTGGACTATTCACCAGGGCTGGAAGGCACCCCAGGCTGCCAGTGTCATTCATACCGATTTTGAAAAAGGTTTTATAAAAGCAGAAGTGATCGCTTACGAAGATTTTATCCAGTATGGTTCAGAGGCAGCCTGCCGCGAAAATGGCAAATTGAGGATTGAAGGAAAAGAATACCTTGTTAAAGATGGCGATGTGATGCATTTCAGGTTTAATGTGTAGGGGAAGGGCTTTCAGCTATCCGCTTTGTCAACTATCAGTTATCGGGTGTCGCATATTTTGTTTGAGACGCCATGCTGGCGTCCGGCAGTGTGGAGAAAGATGAAATATTTTGTATATAGTAAGAAGGTCACCTGCTATCTATTCTAAGATGCAGGTGACCTTCTTACATTCCCGACCATTCGCCAGCATGGCGTTTCTACAAAATTGGGCTTCAAAAATTTATTTTATGCATGTTCAACATTCGTTAGCTAACCGCCAACCGCCATCAAAACACATTGTATCCAAAACTCACGTAATACAATCCCCCCACATCAGGGTTACCGAATGCGCTCCGGTAGTATTTATTGAGCAGGTTGGATGCGCCTAACTTAATAAGGCTCTTTGTTTTGGGCACCTTATAACTAACCTGTGCATCCAATGTACCATAAGAATCAATTGCACCCGTACCAAATGTACCTTCCCAATTAACTTTGTCCTGCCACCGGTAGATAACATTGAAGCCCACTCCATTTCCCAGGTCCTGGTTGCCGAGGCCAAGATTAAACCGGTATTTAGGCGTATTAAAAAAAGTGACTATGTTTGATGGCACATCAGACAACTGGTCAGATGAAATGTTAGCATTTAACTCGAAACTTTTTATAAATTGGTAGTTGATGCTTAACCCCCATCCTATCGCTTTTACCTCGTTTGCGGTATTAACTACGAAAGAATAATTATTAGTAGTAAAAGGGCTTGCAAGGTCTGCAGGAGCCAGGGTAGCCAGCTCTCTTACGCCACGACCTACCGCAACTCTTCCAATGAAATCTTTATACCGGCTGAAATAACCATACACATCCAACAATAATCGTTTAGTCAGTAGGCCGCGGTATCCTAATTCGTAAGAATTTACAATCTCCGGCTTTATCTTTTGAAATTCAGCCTGTCGTAAAATCGTGGGGTTAGGAGTGCCACTTGCAACAGACTGCCTGTACCTGACAATACTTTCTGAAGTATAAGCCGGGTTTGAGTTGAACCGGAAAAGTGTGTTAAATTGCGGTAGGCCACCTATCAGGCGTGTAGATCCTGTAACAAGATTTATGTACTGATCCTGCGTTGACGGAAAGCGGTAGGCAGACTGGTAGGACAGGCGGATATTATTATTTTCAGCAAGTTTAATGAGAGCCGTGGCCCGAGGGGTGAATCTTCCATCAAAATTTTTACTTTTATCGTACCTGACCGAACCTGTCAGTTTAAGCACATTGTTTAATAACCATTTTTGAACCTGCACATAGGAACCAAATTCGCCTATATTGATAGAGCCGGTAGTATCAACGAATATGGTTCCGCGAGAATTTAAGCGATACAACTTGTAGCTTGCCCCTACCAGTACATCAACAACCTTTATCTTGTCAGACAAGTTATACTGCCCTTCGAAATTGTATAAATCAGTGGCATCTTCAAATTTCGCACCTCCCTTGCTGATCGAAGTGTTAGCAGCGGTGTTGAATGCGGCTTTAAATGCGGTTGATCCCGGAAGAAACCTGCCCGAGTCTGCGGATGCTCGTGCGAAAGCATGAGCCTGAGGGTCGGTAAGATTTTGAAGACGGGCACCTGCGTAATTGCCAGTATAACGTGCAAACCAATCCTGGTCACCTCTCCAGGCACGATTAACGAAAAGTGCGGCGGTAGTAGCTGTGTAAGCATCGCCTGAATTTTCCTGAACAGTATAACCCCTTAAAAACCAATTCCTGCCTTTCACTTCCACCTTATATTGGCCCATCTTGAGGTTTTTAATGGAGTACCTGTCAGCACCTGTATAAACGGTAGTGCCGGTACCCCAATAGGCTAAGAGAGAGGCTTCCACATCATCCCTGATTTTATAAAATAACCCACCTGTTAATTTTACGTTGAATGTATTATAGTCAACGAGTGTTTTTTCTTCATAACCCGTACGACTTACAGATTGTGCGCCGAAGTAATTTTGAGACAGACCAGCAGCAAAAGGCCTCAACTGGGCTAAAGCGGGGTTAGGACTGTTAGCAAAGAAATTAACGATTTCCCCTTGTGTTGGTGCACGGCCAAGTGCCTGCGACAAAGCACTTACAACACTCGGCAGCGCCGGGTTACTGGGACCAAAAAGTACTGCCTGCGCAAAACTGGACATACTGGCGCTTGCTTCATCACCGAAAACATTTACACCATCATAATTTGGATCGTCTTGACGGTTTCCTGATTTTAAGGAACTGAAAACATTATTTCGTGACAGGTTCCTGTAATCTTGTGCCTCCCAGTCTTTTGCCTGTATAAACTGGGCACCTAGCTTGAAGGCAAATTTTTCACTCACCTTTTTGCCCCACCTGAAGGCCCAGTCATAATAAGGAGAAGGGCTTCTTTCTCTTGAATCCGTATGCATAATCCCCTGCTTGATCTGGAAACTCAGTCCCTGGTATTTGAACGGGTTCTTGCTTGAAATCAGTAAAGTGCCATTCATGCCTCCTGAACCGTATAAGGCTGAGGATGCGCCCTGCAACAGCTCCACGTTATCAACATCTAATTCTGTGGGGCCTACAATATTTCCTACAGCGAAGTTCAACCCGGGAGCCTGGTTATCTATACCGTCTACTAATTGGTTGAAACGAAGATTTCCACTTCCATTGAAACCACGGGTACTTACCGTACGGAAAGTAAGGCTTGAAGTAGTCAGGTCAACTCCTTTCAGGTTGGCCATTGCATCATAATAATTAGGAACAGCTGCATTCCTGATTGACTGCACTCCCACTCTTTCGATGGAAACAGGCGATTCTAATATTCTTTCCGGAACCCGGCTTGCTGATACAACCACCTCCGTGCCAAGTGTGGAAGCCGGCACAAAATCTACCTCCACCACATCGGGAGCATTGCTGACTACCACTTCTTTTGTTTCGAAGCCGACGGAAGATATTACGAGGGTGAAAGGCAGCTTTTGGCTGGTAGTTAATTTAAAATTACCCTTCTCATCGGTAAAAGTACCACCTGCAGCACCTTTTACAAGAACGGACACGGCAGGTACAAATTCTTTGGTAAAGGTGTTCTTGATATTGCCGGTAATAGTTGTTTGGGCTGACGCAGTAGTAGAAAAAATAAATGCTATCGCTATACACACGACACATAGGAATCGATTTTTCATAAAAGCAGATTTATCTACCAAAGTACATATTGTAATCTTTTCCAGCTAATTTTTTTGCGAAAATCATATGGTCACTTGCAGGGTATTTTATGTTGTAAATTGGCAATGTCATATACGCAAACTACTTTAGCAGGATGCCAGCATTTAATTTTCCTCATCAAACCAATTTTTATAAAGGCAAGGTCCGCGACGTTTATTATATAGGTGATCAATGGGTGGTGATGATTGCCAGTAACAGGATTTCGGCTTTTGATGTCATACTTCCACGCCCGATACCATTTAAAGGCCAGGTGTTAAACCAGATAGCCGCTTTTATGTTAGCAGCCACATCAGACATATGCCCGAACTGGTTCATAGAGTCTCCCGCATCGAATGTTGCTTTGGGTAAAAAATGCATTCCTTTCCGCGTGGAGATGGTGGTCAGGGGAAATCTTACCGGTCATTCCTGGAGAACCTACCAGGATGGTAAACGTACGCTCTGTGGAGTTGACTTACCCGAAGGCCTGCAAGAGAATGATTTCTTCCCCTTCCCCATCATAACTCCCTCTACCAAAGAAGAAAAGGGACACGATGAAGACATTTCCCGGCAGGAGATAATACAAAGTGGACTGGTAAACGAAGAGGATTATGCTACTCTTGAAAATTATACACTTGGTTTATTCAAACGTGGAAAGGAAATTGCAGCAACGCAGGGTCTAATACTGGCTGACACCAAATATGAATTTGGAAAGATCAACGATACCATATACCTGATGGACGAAGTTCATACGCCGGACAGTTCAAGATATTTCTACGCCGATGGTTATGCGGAGCGCCAGAAGAAAGGGGAACGGCAAAAGCAACTAAGCAAAGAATTCGTTCGAGAATGGCTGATAGCAAATAATTTTATGGGAAAGGAAGGACAATCCGTTCCTGCCATGGCTGACGAATGGGTGGATACTATTTCAAAACGATACATCGAACTATACGAAAAGGTGATTGGCCAGTCTTTTATACCAGAAGATCTAACCGAACAGGAGATGTATGAACGAATAATAAATTCGCTCGGGAAATTGCGTTAGCAAGAGCCAGTTTTGAAAAGAGCGATGGATTTTATCTAAATCGACCATTATAAAAAACCGACATTTTTTCTGGCCCGTTCAGACCGAATACACCTGTCGATTTGCTTTAATGTTTCATTGCTTAACCGAATACAATAATTTTTATGCAACCTATCGCTGAGTCTGAACTCATCATCAACGAACGAGGTGCCGTTTACCATCTTGATGTTAAGCCGGAAGAGCTGGCGCATACCATCATC
>JBBJOD010000226.1:0-8029 GCA_037721715.1 Chitinophagaceae bacterium
ATATAAATAACCTGATTGTACAGCCCGACAGGCCAGCTTTAATTGATGAAAAAGATGCGGCTTTTTACGGTAATGGGTATACGCTGGTAACATGACAAGGAGCCAGGGGAGGTTAATAAAGAAACCTGCTTAACCAGGGCAGTGTTCTTGCTTTAAAAACGCGGTAGTTCAAATTGAATAAGTTTTCCATAAACGGTTTCTTACAGAATTGAGCGATGAATATAATTACCGTAAAAGGTGTACTCAATTTTTCTTATTTTTGTCAACTTAATCACTAAATCATAATGGCTACTACAAAAATAACGGTCAATAACAACGGTTCTCTTAAGGTGGAAGGGGATTTTGAAATCGTTGATAGGAATGGAAACTTCTATGACTTGGGAGGAAGGCAGGTTGTTTCGTTTTGCAGGTGTGGCCTGTCAAAGAATAAACCCTTTTGCGATGGTTCTCACAAAGGACATTTTGAGCATGATGCAATTGCTTTTAGCCTGCCCCCACGAAAAGACATTTAGCATTGCAATTGTTCCGTAAGGTTATCGAATTGACAACTTTCTCTTTTTTAAAGACGGATAAACCTGCAAATATGTTCAACCCGTAAGGCCATGATGATCGAACTGGTATAGTGTCAACGCTGCGTACATTACCTTGAAGATGTAAGTGCATTCTTTGATCGATGCATCATCTCATGACATGATCATCTCCTTTAGAAACTGGTCCTTTTCAACTGATAACAACTTATTAAGTGGCAATTGCAATACCGTTTCCAGAAGGTCACTTAATTTGTTAGCAAAGCTACTCTTGACGATATACATGTTAGCCTTTTGATTAAAGCAGTATTCAATATCCAGGTCATCCACTGCCGAGGCGTACACAATAACTGGAATATAGTCTAGCTGTATACAGCCTCTTATTGCCACGAGGCAGTCTTTTCCAGAAATGCCTTTCATATTGAGATCTATGAAAATGATGTCAGGTAAAAATTCTTTCTCATCCAACATGCTCAGCAGCATAGCTCCATTTTCAGCAAGAGAGAATATATGTTCGATACCCTGGTTTTCAAGTGCGTCAAGAAATGTGATGCATTCGTCGGGATTGTCATTGGCGAGCACTATATGAGGAACCTTATTGGCAAAGTTGTATAGAGACATAGAATCGATTATGCGTTAAAATTTACAAATAGGAAGATAATTTTAAATGAAGTTTTCTGTGTTGCTAATAGAATTTATCAAGCATCAATTCTTTTTCAAGCGGCATATCAAGCAGCGTGCTTAGCGCTTCCGCTACTTTAATTTTAAGATCTTGTAAGTTTCCACTCTCAGGTATCTGTATTTTTAGGTGCCCGTCCTTTTCTTTCAAAATGTCATTACCCGAAAGAACCGTTTGTAATTTTTCATTCATTATCGTTATTTGATATTCCGTTTCGCCGGCCAGTTCTTTCACTCGGATAAGCGAGTAGTAGAATATATCCTGGAACTCAAAACCGACTGTTAATACGCGGCTCATAAAAAGAATTTATAACTGTTAAAATTGATACTTATAACGATCGTAGATTTTTCTAGGGTATATTTATTTGATAAAAAGGCAGGCATTAAAGATAAAACATCCGTAAGATATTTATAATATATATTTTCTACTATAAGGATTAACACTTAGGTTGTAGGCTGGAGCATTAAAGGAAGGAATCATAGCCTCAGCTAATGATTCAGAACAATCCCTGTTGGTGAATAGTGCATGTACGCATACTATTAAATGAAATTTGTTAAAGGCATAATAAATTCGTAGCTTATGTCATTTAAAAATAACCACCATCTTGGTAAGATTTAATAAAGCGTTGAAAAGATAAAATATGCCTTTAAAGATGATTTAATTGCCGGCAACCCTGAAAATGGATGATTACATTTGTAAACTTATGGTATGTATTAAATAATAATCCTGTGTTGTTAAAAAAGGTTTGGCAACGAAATTACATGGAAAGTTCTCTCCCCCTGAAAATTTGATCCTACCTGATGAAAGTGTAAAGGAATTTACTATAATTGCACGTAAAATTTTACCATATATCAATACATCAACAACCATTAGGGAATCGTTGGCGACTATAGGTATCTACTTACAATTTGTAAGAAGTAATCGCCGAGAGGCGGCTAACACCAAACTTTATAAGTTTTCATTTACGTAAGTATGTACAGTAATAAAGCAATGAACATTCAAGAACCCATAAACATAGCCATAGTAGATGATCATTTTCTTTATAAAAAGGGCTTAAAGCTGGCTTTTTCCTATTATAAAGATATCAACGTGTTATTCGATGCAGAAAATGGATTGCATTTGCTGAGTCAACTAGAGAAAGTTGAACCGCATGTGATTTTATTGGATTTACAAATGTCTGTAATGGACGGTATAGCGGCCCTCCATGAAATAAAGAAAAACTACCCTCGCATTAAAGTCATTATTTTATCTATGAATGGAGAAGATTCAATGGTTGCCAAATTGAGGAATTTGGGTGCTGATTCTTACCTGACTAAAAATTCTGACCCCCGGCAAATGTATAAAGAGATAAGAGATGTTATGAATAGCACAGCTCATTTTGCAGAGTGAGTGTACTTGTCTTTTTATTAAATCGAATTTATTAAATCAATAAGCATACTGTTATCAGTGCTTCCGGTGTATTACTTCAAACATTATAGCAGGAAGCACAGCGCATTCAAAAAATAGTCACTGGGTGTGATTTTGTAGCAATAATCCCTGTCTTTGGTATTTTTTGAACCCGAATAAAGGATAACAGGTACCGTTTGTAAGTTTTTCCTCGCTTTAAGGGCTTCAAGGCAGACTTTGCCAGGAATACCTGGTAAGTGTAAGTGGAGGAATATATAATCTGGATGAAAATTCTTTTCATCGAGCATTTCCATTAGCATTTCGGAACTATTCGCCATCGATAAAGAATAATTGATGTGCATATTGTCAAGGGCCTGCTTAAAAAGCACGCACTCATTTCCATCATCAGCTGCAATGACAATATGGGGACAAAAAAACGGTTGGATACCTGGTAGCATAATGATTATGTTGATCCGGTTTAAAAAGTAAAGATATATTAGCGGCAAAAGGAGTTTACATCTAATTGCAAGCTGAAATAATTCTATCAGCAATTAGATCTGCCAGTACTTTGAAAATGAATATCGAATGCAGACAAGAAATTTTTCCTTAAGATTTGTATTGTTAATGAATATACCTTACAATTTGATGATAAATGAATATCCTTTTTTTATACATGTAAACACCTATCTGACTGATTAAAAGAAAGGAAATCGTGGTTAGCATTTTTAGAACAGCATTTAATAACTTGCCGTATCATTTGATATTTGAGGTTCGCTTCAGTATCACATGATTAAGTATAAGTTATTTTTACGCCTTGTTTATTACCTGAATAAAAAAGATTCGTTATGAAAATACTACAATTTATACAGCTCAACGACCAGCAAAGAAAAGACGCAATAGTAAAAATGGCAGCTATTTCACAAAAATTAAATTTTTCGGTTTTCGGTGTTCGTGGTGAAAAGCTGATAGAGGAAGCTTTGGATAAAGACGCCAATCCCGATTCAGAATTTATTTTCGATGAAATAGATGATACCAGGGTTGACGTAATCTACCGGGAGAACATTTGACACTTCTGCCTTCAGGCCTTCAAGAACCAAAGGTGTAACCAAACAGGGAGGGATAAATAACCGGGAACTTGTAAAATAACTGCAAAGACTTTACCTGATGCAGTTATTATCTATTAATGTTATATATTGACAAATAAAACAAGTAATGTTAACCCGAAGACGCCTGATTGCAAATGCAGCTCTATTAGCAACACTTCTACCTCTTAAAAGTACTGGCAACTTATTTGCTGCCGAAAAAAAAAGAAAATTCAAAATCGGTGCCTGTGACTGGTCAATTGGGAAGAACAGTGATATACAGGCGTTTGAGGTAGCAAGACAGATTGGCCTCGATGGAATAATGTTGAATATGGGTTCTGCAAAGAATAATATGCACCTGCGAAATGTTTCACTGCAGCAATCTTATCTACAGGCGGCACGCGCATCAGGTGTTAAAATCTCCAGTCTTGCAATTGGAGAACTTAATAATATACCCTACAAATCAGATCCAAGAACTGAAGAATGGGTTTGGGATAGTATAGATGTCGCAAAAAATCTGGGCGTGACTGTTATCCTGCTTGCCTTCTTTAACAAAAATGACCTTCGCCATGATGAACCCGGTAAAAAGGAAGTAATAAGGAGGCTTAAAATAGCAGCGCCCAAGGCCGAGAAACTAGGAATAACCCTTGGCATAGAATCATATCTTAACGCTGCGGAGCATCTTGAAATAATCGATAAAGTCGGATCTAAAAATATAAAGGCCTATATGGATTTTCGCAACACTGCCGATGCAGGTTTTGATGTATTGAAAGAAATGAAACTTTTAGGTAGTAGTAATATTTGTGAATTACACATGAAGGAAAACGGAACTTTATTAGGCAGGGGTTCATTACCGTGGAAAAATATTGCTGACTTAATTTATGAAATGAATTACTACGGAGATGGCTGGATGCAAATTGAATCTGCTATACCAGATAAAGGAAATGTAGTGGAAAGCTACAAACACAACCTGCATTTTCTGCGACAACTTTTTTGATAAAAAGGTGTAATGAAGGTTGGATGTCCTGGTATCTCCATTTCGAAACCGCCTGTTGACAGCTGCTTTATCGGTGCTCATTAAATCAAAAACTCCATGCGAAATAGTTTTGCGCCTTGTTTAATACTTTTATTATTGTGCATCGACTTTATTAGCTGTAAAAACTCATCAGTGCCTGATTCAATGGCTGCTAAAGTAAGTATTGCAAAAAGCCTTGACTTATACCTGCCCGATGACCTGGAAGCAACTTTATGGGCTGAGTCGCCTATGTTCTACAATCCTACCAATATGGATGTGGATCTAAGGGGCCGCATATGGGTAACCGAAGCAGTTAATTACCGGAATTACCGAAATGATTCTACAAAATTTCTTCACCTTCCAAAAGGCGATCGGATCGTAATTCTGGAAGATACGAACCAGGATGGAAAAGCAGATGTATCAAAGGTTTTTGTGGAAGACCTTGATTTACTGGCGCCGGTGGGGATCGCAGTCATCGGAAATAAAGTGGTGGTTTCCTGCTCACCGAATTTAATTATTTACACAGATGAGAACGGAGACGACCGTCCAGATAAAAAGGAGGTGTTTCTTACCGGGTTTGGTGGAAAGGATCATGATCACTCTCTGCATGCTGTGTATGCAGGCCCTGACGGCAACTGGTATTTTAATGCAGGGAACTCCGGACCTCATATTGTTAAAGACAAATCCGGCTGGACGCTACGAGCCGGCAGCATTGCTATTGGTGGCTCTCCCTATAGCATCGAGAACCATGGCAATCAGAAAAGTGATGATGGAAAGGTATGGGTGGGAGGGGTGGCCCTGCGTATAAAGCCTAATGGGAGCGGGTTAAAAGTAATGGGACATAATTTCAGAAATTCATACGAAATTTTTCCCGATTCATATGGCAACCTCTGGCAAAATGATAACGATGACCAGGTGGTAACCTGCCGAACTACCTGGTTGATGGAAGGGGGTAATGCGGGTTATTTCAGTACAGACGGCACCCGTTACTGGCAGGCAGACCAACGGCCAGGGCAAGACATCTTCACAGCGCATTGGCACCAGGACGACCCTGGAGTGATGCCCGCTGGCGATTGCACAGGATCAGGGGCACCGACAGGGATTGTATTAAACGAAAGTGACGCCCTGGGAGAACGTTACCTGGGCACTTTGCTTAGTGCCGATGCAGGCCGTAACGTAATATTCAGTTATCATCCAACACCCCGGCTGTCCGGCTATAGCCTGGGTAAAAGAAGTAATTTTATCACTTCTTTGGCTGAAGACAATGCAGGTTATGTATGGAACGATTCTGCAGAGCTCAAGGCGCCGGAAATATGGTTTCGGCCTAGTGCTGGCCCTCTTGGACCTGATGGTTCAATCTATGTCGCCGACTGGTTCGATCCTGTAGTGGGCGGGCATCAGATGAAAGATCAAAAAGGCTACGGACGTATTTACCGGATTTCCCCTAAGGATAAAAGATTAATTACACCCCTTATAAACCTGGCTACCCTGGAAGGCCAGATCCAGGCCATAAAGAGTCCGGCGATCAATGTCCGCAGCCAGGGTTTTGAAAACCTATTAAAGAAACCACAAAAATTAAAGGAAATAGCCAGTGAATTACTAGCCGATAAAAACCCATATATCCGTGCAAGGGGTGTTTGGTTACTGGCACGCGGAGGTGCCAAAGCAGAAGTAGAAAAAATACTGTCTGTACCGGATGTGGAGCTCAGGGCTACGGCTTACCGGGCTTTAAGAATGACAGAAGACGATATTTTGCCCTATGCCCTCAAAATGTCAACGGACAGCTCGGCATTTATCAGGAGGGAAGTAGCCATTAGTTTAAGAGACCTTACTTATAGCCGTACAAAGACTATACTTCTTGAATTGGTTAAACGCTTCGATGGTCAAGATCGCTGGTACCTGGAAACATTGGGTGCCAACCTGCAAGGACATGAATCAGAAATCTACCCGGAACTCGTCGAATTGTTTGGAGCAGACAAACCCGCCGCGCAATGGAACAGGCAAATGACGGCTTTGGCGTGGCGCTTACATCCTCCGGAAGCGGCATCCCATTTAATTTCACGCGCCAATGATGCCTCGTTAAATACGGGTGATCGCCAGGAAGCATTGACGGCGCTTGCTTTTATTAATAATAAAACGGCCGCTCATTTGATGGACACACTTTCCAGGAGCGACTTGCCAGATGTGGCAGAGCAGGCGGCCTACTGGCTTTCGTTCCGCCAGTCTAACGACTGGTACCAGTTACTCGACTGGAGTACCGTAAGCATCAACCCAGGCTACGAAAGAAAGCTTGCCCAGATGAAAGTGAAAAAACAGATTGTATTAGACCGGCAACAGTCATTAAATGAAAGGAGAAACCAGGTAAGACAGATGGCTGTTGATTCCATTGGAGGCCAGTTGCTGCTTGGGCTTGCGTCAGAGAGGAAATTGCCTACAGAATTGATTCCATTTATCGAAGAAAAAATTTTCAGTAACACCAATGTTTCCGTACGCGTACAGGCGGGTAAGTATTTCAAAAAACAGGGTGCAACGAAATCATATGCCATACACGATATCTCACAACTCCCCGCAGACGAAACCCGCGGAAAGACGGTTTTTACCGGCAGTTGCGCATCTTGTCATAAGGTTGAATCGCAGGGTAAAGACATTGGCCCGGCACTTACCGACATTGGAAAAAAGTTTGATAAAACGGAACTGCTCGACGCTATTATTAATCCAAGCGCTGCTATTGTATTTGGCTATGAGCCATGGCTAATTAATACAACTGACGGGGCATCGCTTTATGGGTTTCTTCTTTCAAGCAACAAGCAAACCAGCGTCTTAAAAGATTTATCAGGACAAAAGCATGTTATCGCTGCAGGTCGAATAAGTTCAAAACAAAAGCAGGAGAAAAGCCTGATGCCCGATCCGGTTACCAATGGGCTGACGGAACAGAATCTTGCAGATGTAGCGGAATTTTTGCTGAAAAATCCCGGCGGTGCCAATCGTTAATCGGTAGATGTCGTGCTGGCGTTCTAGCGGTATTCAATGTAACCCGAAAGGAATGGCATGGCGCCTGCTAGCGGTTACCTTACCTGGGCATCTTTTCGAAACTTTTGATTGAACGTATAATACGATCTTCAATTTGCACCTAATTTATGGTTCCAGTTTAAATCAACCCGCCTGCTGCTGCACGTCCGGCAATTCGACCGGAAAAAATGCAACCACCGAGAAACGTGCCTTCCAGGGACCGGTAGCCATGCATGCCTCCTCCACCAAAACCCGCTACCTCTCCGGCGGCATACAGGCCTGGAACCGGTATTCCGGCTGATCCCAAAACTTCTCCTGATAAATTGGTTTG
>JBBJOD010000227.1:0-8013 GCA_037721715.1 Chitinophagaceae bacterium
AAAGCGATGGCCGATGAACGACTTGAGCCTCTCAGGAAGCCCGTTGGAACACTTGCGCCAGGAATAAAATTTTTAAAAGGGCGCAAACTATAACTAGGTCTCGTAAATATGCTTCGACGGGTCACCGGTAATCTTGTGGCAATTACAGTTTCCACCCCATTCTTTGGTTCCGTCTGTAAAAAATTCGCATTTCCAAATAGGCACTTCATGCTTGATACGGTCGATGATGTAACGGTTAGCCGCATAGGCTTCGTGACGGTGAACAGAGGCGGTTATCACAACGACGGCACTTTCGCAAATCTCCACTTTGCCTACCCTGTGACTTGCTATAGCAATTTTCAGGTCCCATTTCAATTTTGCTGCTTCAATAATTTCAGCGATCATCCCTGAAGCCATCGGTGCATGTGCCTCGTATTCCAGGTAATGAACCGTTCGGCCATTACTATTTTCTCGCACTTCACCGCTGAACAATACTATCCCCCCTGCCTGGCGGTGATGCGCGCCTGCAAACATTTTGTTAATGTCGAGTAGATCGGCGGTAATGTGCGGTGTTCTATCCACCACTGGCGGGTGGGATAATGAAGATGCTGTCATTTAGTGAAAATTGGTATTGATCATCAATAAATTCATCATTTACGGCAAACCGGCAAATCTCTAAAATTCCGGATGCTGCAGGATTAAGTCGCAACAAACTTTCTTTTAAAGCTTTTGTGTTCCCCACATAATCCTCCAACAGGAACTCTTTTTCAAAATAGTCTTTTAAGACTGCAAATACCTGGACTTTCATTTAATAAGTTTAATAAATACTATTGTTGAGTGAAGTTAGGAAATGTTTCAATGGCTGCCACCAGTTCGTCTCCTACACGGATCATGCCTTCTCCCTTACTTAACAGGTTCTGACCAAAATAGATATTGTTGTTTTTCTTGCGGTAGGTTGCCAGGGTTTTTAACGGTTCTTTAGCCTTATCGCCGGTTTGCTGGTCGATTGTAGTTATCAGGCAACGAGCGCAAAGCTTCACACCGAAAAAATCCACTCCGGCTATCTTGAAATGTCGCATGGTGTCTTCTTGATAAGGAATTCCTCCGGTGAATACTATGTTAGGCCTGAATCGATTCATAGGCAGCGCTACCTGCAACCGGCTGTTGAGGTCATCAAGAGATGCCTGTCCTAATACCAGGAAAGGATATCCATCGGAAAAGTTCGTAATCTCCTGGTTGTGTGCATATCTTCCATCTACCCTGCGCCTGGTCTCATCAGGCATATACATCAACCTGCAGCTTGCAGACAGTGCATCGGAAAACCATTCATCTGCCAAGGTACTTACACTGATGGCTCTGCACCGGTCAGACCAGATCTGAACCATTCCAGTTTCGCTTGATGTCATGTCTGGCTGAAGAGGAACCTTAAGAGATGACATCGAACCTCGCTGGTTCGTGATGACCAAATGTTCATCAACAATACCTGTATTTAACAGCGCCATGGCAGGGTATTCCCGCTGTGTTAAAAACTGGTTGTCTTTATCCACTAACATCCATCTCCGGTCATGCTGAAAACCCCTGTCTGTTACCAGGGCAGACTGTACCTGTATTCCAGCTAAAGATTTTATCGGGTAAATAGCAAGTTCACTGACTGTCATCATGCTAAGGTAAGAGCTTTCAGCGATCGGCTTTCAGCGATGAATTGGTATCGGGTGTCGGAACGCTGCCGTTTGGCGAATGACTAAAATTTGCGAAGCGAACCCATGGCAACTTAATTGACGCTGCCATACTTATTTCGTTAAACCTTTTTAAAACATAATGAGCTTAAATATTACTTTTGAATTAAAAGCTAAAAGTCTAAAGCTTAAAAGCTGAGCTGATCGCCTTTCTCCCATGACCACCCACATCACACCAGAAAAGATATCTTATGCAACCCGGTTTAGGGATTTGAATGCCTGTGTTCTGATACCGACCTATAATAACGCAGCTACTCTTCAACAGGTAATCACGGATGTTTTCGAGTACACAACTGATATCATTGTTGTAAATGACGGATCAACGGATCGGACAGACGAAATTTTGCACTCTTTTTCCGGTATCCATATAGTTAGTTATTGCAAGAACGTTGGCAAAGGATGGGCGCTTCGAAAAGGTTTTAGATTCGCCACTGAACTGGGTTACGATTTTGCCATCTCCATCGATTCGGACGGCCAGCATTTTGCAAAAGACCTCCCTGCTTTTATAGATAAACTTCACAACACGCGGAATGCAATTATTATAGGCGCCAGGAATATGGACCAGGCTTCTGTACCAGGTAAAAGCAGCTTCGGTCACAAGTTCTCGAACTTCTGGTTTAAATTTGAAACTTGTATCAGCTGCCCTGATACACAGTCCGGTTACAGGTTGTATCCTTTGTGGCTCCTAAAAAGTATGCGCTTTTTCACGTGGAAATATGAGTTTGAAATTGAAGTACTGGTAAGAGCAGCCTGGAAGGGAATCAAAATAGATTCCGTGCCGGTTACTGTGTATTACGCTCCAAAAGAAACACGGGTATCGCATTTCCGGCCTTTCAAAGATTTTACCCGAGTAAGTATTCTGAATACCGTACTTGTAGTAATTACCTTATTGTATATTAAACCACGCGACTTTTTACGTGCCATCTTTACCCCGGAAAAATTCAGGAAGCTTGTTGTCGAACATTTATTCAACCCACATCAATCTGATTCGCTAAAGGCTTCATCCATTGCTTTTGGTATATTCATGGGAATCGTGCCTATCTGGGGCTTCCAACTGGTTGCCGCAATATTCCTTGCTGTTGTTTTCCGCCTCAATAAAGCGCTTGTTATCATTGCCGCTAATATCAGTATTCCTCCCATGATACCACTGATCATATTTGCCAGCTTCAAAATGGGAGCTCTCTGGATAGGTAATAATGTTGTCAACCTAAGATTTGACCGTTCTCTGTCCTTAAACGCTATCCGGAAAAATCTTGAGCAGTATATTTATGGAAGTATTTCACTGGCCGTATGTGCAGCGTTGGTAATAGGAACTTCCTCTTTTATACTGCTGAAAATATTCAAAAGAAAATCTGTCCTGGCTCGATAGCCAGCTATAAAATGGAAAACTTTTTTGTTGGCATTTTTGAATACTTCCAGAAGCACCGGCTTGTTTTCTATACGTTGTTTGCCAGCTTTATACTGCTGTCAGGGTATTTTGCACTGCAGTTGAAATTTGAAGAAGATATCTCCAAAGTTTTGCCCCGCGATAAAAAGATTGACAAGCTCAACGAGGTTTTTCAAAACTCTAAATTTCTTGACAAGCTTGTCATCACCCTATCACTAAAAGATACTTCAATTACACAACCTGATAGCCTGGTTTCGTTTGCTGAAGCACTGGCTGGCGCTATTCGTAGGCAACTTTCACCGTATACCACCAAGGTTAGTGATAAAGTAGATGATGGCCTGGCGATGGAATTGTTTGGTTCCATCAATGATCATTTACCTGTTTACCTGGCGGACAAGGATTACCAGCTTATAGATTCGCTGATAGAGCCGGAAAATATTCGTCGAACGCTTACCCAGCATATCCGCACGCTTACATCACCAGCGGGGATCGCACTTAAGAGCATGATCAGCAAAGACCCGGTAGGTATTTCCTTTATCGCTTTCAGAAAGCTGCAACAATTGCAATACGATGAAAATTTCGAATTATACGCCGGCTATGTGATAACCCGTGACCAGAAAAACCTGCTGCGTTTTATCACACCTGCCTTTCCACCAAATAACACCGGAAAAAATGCGCTGTTTCTTAACGGGTTAGATGCAGTAATAGACAGCCTACAAAAGCAGGGTAGCAATAGTATGGAGGCTACTTATTTCGGGGCAACCGCTGTATCCGTCGGCAATGCTTTGCAATTACGAAAAGATACGATGGTTACGCAGGGCATCACCATCGCCTTCCTGATATTTTTTATCAGTGTGTTCTTTAAAAAAAAACGGGCGCCTTTTCTCATTCTTGTTCCAGTAGTTTTTGGCGCACTTTTTTCCCTGGCGGTTATTTATCTCATTAAAGGATCCATCTCTGTTATTGCCCTTGGTACCGGTTCAATAGTGCTGGGTATCGCTGTAAGTTATTCATTGCATGTTTTCAATCATTACCGCCATACAGGAAATATTCACGAGGTTCTCCGCGACCTTTCCTTCCCGCTTACCATTGGCAGCCTGACAACGATCGGTGGTTTCCTTTGCCTGCAATTTGTAGAATCTGACATGTTGAAAGACCTTGGTTTGTTTGCCGCGTTCAGCCTGGTAGGCGCTTCCCTTTGTTCACTAATTTTCCTCCCTCATTTTATTGCAAACAAAACGGAAGAAAAATTAAAGGAGAAGGCTGGCCTTTCATGGATAGACAACATCTCCGCTTACCGGCCTGAACACAACCGGCTCGTTATAGTAATCATATTTGTACTCACTGGAGTTTTTGCCTACACCTCCCGCTGGGTAAGCTTTGAAATTGACATGATGCGGATGAATTATCTGCCCCCGAAATTAAAAATGGCAGAGAATAAGCTCAATACAATCAATGCGTTTTCATTGCAGTCTATTTACCTGGTTTCAGAAGGCGAAACATTGGAAAACGCGTTAAAAAATAACGAAACGCTGGCAACTGCTTTAGAAAAGCTAAAGGACCAGGGCATGGTAATTAAATATTCAGGGGTTTCTTCCTTAATCGTGTCTGATTCGCTGCAACTACAACGAATCAAACGATGGAACGAATACTGGACGGCAGACAAAAAAAGGAATTTATTGACAGCATTAGAAAGGGAAGGAGCGGCATTGAAATTCAATTCTTCCGCATTCGTAAGTTTCCGCACCCTGGTGTACCGGAATTATGAGAAAGCAGACACCAATACGGTTTCAATCATCAGAAAAAATTTCCTGGATGATTTCATCAATGAAAAGCCGGAACAAATTTCGGTGGTAACGCTCGTAAAAGCTTTACCTGCGAACAAACAGGCGATATACGACACTTTCGAAAACAACCCCCACATTACCGTAATAGACAAGCAATACCTTACCGGCAGGTTTGTCGAGATCATCAACGCCGACTTTACACGAATCGCCCTGATGTCTTCTATATTAGTGTTTTCCGTACTCTTGCTTACATACGGACGAATAGAACTAACCCTGGTATCTTTTATCCCCATGTTTATAACCTGGATATGGATTTTGGGCATCATGGGGATTGCAGGCATTCATTTCAACATCATCAACATCATCATATCGGCACTTATTTTCGGCCTGGGCGACGATTATAGTCTTTTCATTATGGATGGATTGTTGCAGGAATACAAAACGGGCAGGAAAAACCTGTCTTCCTATAAATCTTCGATTTTTCTTTCAGCGATCACCACCATTGCCGGCCTGGGTGTTCTAATATTTGCAAAACATCCCGCCCTGCAGTCAATCGCATTGATATCAATTATCGGCATCCTCTGTGTAGTACTAATTTCCCAGGTTTTAATTCCCTTTCTATTTACAATCCTCATAAAAAACAGGACCAGGAAGAAGATGTTTCCATGGACCCTTACCGGGTTTCTTAAATCGGCTTTCGCCTTTACCTATTTCTTTTTCGGTAGCTTGTTATTGACGGTCGCTGGATGGGTTTTCATAAAGTTGAATCCTTTCCGCAACGAAAGCAGTAAACTGATCTACCACAAAATAATTTCAAATTTCAGCCGGTCCATGATGTATATCATGGGCAACGTTAAAAAAACCGTCATTAACCTGCACCACGAAGACTTTTCAATTCCGGCCGTTATCATTTGTAACCACCAGTCGTTCCTTGACATACTGGTTACCGTTATGCTTCACCCCAAACTGGTGTTGCTTACAAACGACTGGGTCTGGAAGTCGCCCGTTTTTGGTGCCGTAGTGCGCATGGCAGATTACTACCCGGTGTTCCAGGGCGCGGAGGATAGCATTGAGTTATTGTCGCAGCGGGTAAACGAGGGTTATTCAGTAGTAGTGTTTCCGGAAGGTACAAGAACGGCCGACGGAACTATGAAACGTTTTCACAAGGGCGCTTTCTACCTGGCAGAAAAATTAAACCTTGATATGCTGCCTGTTCTTATTCATGGCACTGGTTATACTATGATCAAAGGAGATTACCTGTTGAAAGATGGAGAAATAACCCTTGAAATATTAAAAAGAATCCATCCTGGAGACAAGGAATGGGGTACAGGCTACGCAGAAAAAGTCAAAAGTATCAGCCACTTTTTCAGGCAGGAATACAGCCGGTTGAAATCACAGGTGGAAAAACCAGGTTACTTTAAAGAGCAACTGGTCTATAATTACCTGTATAAAGGCCCGGTGCTGGAATGGTATATGAAAGTGAAAATAAGGCTGGAAAAAAATTACACGGTATTTCATGACTTGCTTCCTGCAAAGGGAAAAATACTGGATGTTGGTTGCGGCTATGGCTTCATGGCCTATATGCTGCATTTCAGTTCACCTCAACGTTCTATTACCGGCATTGATTATGACGAAAATAAAATTGCCACCGCTAACGGTTGTTTCAGTAAAAATGACCATATCAGTTTTTTGCACGGGGATGTGCTAAACTTCCGATTCGAACAATATGATGCCATTATACTGGCAGATATGCTTCATTATCTTGAGCCCGATGACCAGAAAAAGGTAGTGGAAAAATGTATCGCAAGCCTCCGCCCATCTGGAATGATTATAATACGCGAGGGTAATAAAGACATGAAAGAACGACACAAAGGAACCATGCTGACGGAATTCTTTTCCACGAAATTTACAGGCTTTAACAAAACAACAGGCAACCGCTTGTCGTTTCTTTCAGGAGAACTGATTCATGACATGGCACGCGAACATCATTTGAATTGCAGGATGATTGACAATACGAAATTCACATCGAACGTTATATTTATCTTAACCAATGGTCAACCGAACAAACAAGAACACAGCGCGTCATTCAAATAGTCTCGGCCTGCGCACTACCGATGTCTTCATAGGAAGTCATTCAAATAAAATACCTTCATGCTAAAGTGTAGGCCAGGTAAATAGGCTAAGCCTTTAAAGTACAATCATGGATAACTTCGATATTGTAATAATAGGCAGCGGAATGGGCGGACTGGTTTGTGCAGACCTGCTGGGAAGGGAAGGTTATTCCGTTTGCATACTGGAAAAGAACAAACAGATTGGGGGATGTTTGCAAACTTATGTACGCGAAAGAGTGATTTTCGATTCAGGCGTTCACTATCTTGGTGGTCTTGACAAGGGTCAGAACCTCTACCAGATTTTTAAATACCTGGGATTGATGGAGAGGCTCAAGCTTCAAAGACTGGAAGACGATGTTTTTGACAAGATCGTCATAGATAATGATGAAACGGAATATATTTTTGCGCAGGGATATGACAATTTTATCAGCAAACTACTGATTCATTTTCCGCAGGAAGAAGAGGCCATCAGAAAGTATTGCGATAAGATACGAGATATCTGTGCCCGGTTCCCGTTGTATAACCTGAGAACCGGCGGCTCTGCAGATGAGAAAGCCAGTGTACTGGAAATTGATACAAAAGCGTTTATTGAATCATTGACAGACAATACTAAATTACAGGCGGTGCTTGCAGGTAACAACGCCCTTTACGCCGGCCAGCCAGATAAAACGCCTCTTTACGTGCATGCGCTGGTTTTAAACAGTTACATTGAAAGCTCTTGGAAGTGTGTAGATGGGGGATCACAGATTGGTAAATACATAGCAAGAAATATCAGGGAACAGGGTGGTGCTATTAAAAGGAATAGTGAAGTTAAAAAAATAGTGGAAGAAGCTGGGGTAATTAGCTTTGTCGAGTTGGCGAATGGCGCGCGCGTTTATGGCAAATATTTCATTTCTAATATGCACCCGGTAAAGACCCTTGAAATTACAGCGTCTGAAATCATAAAAACTGCTTACCGCAAAAGACTTAAAAGCCTCGAAAACTCCATCTCATCTTTTACAGTGAATATTATC
>JBBJOD010000228.1:0-7964 GCA_037721715.1 Chitinophagaceae bacterium
ATCAATTTTCTATGTTCTTCCGGTTAAGAAGATTCAGGTGTATCTGCATACATCCTTACTGAATCCCTCTATCGCCCCCCTAACAATTGCCATGCCGGCACGTTGTACGCTTTACCACACAGATCCCAGAGTGCCATTTCCACTCCACAAACACCACCTGCCTGCCTTGCCTGACCGCCAAATTGCTTAATGGTTTTAAAGATCATTTCAACATTACAGGGATTCATTCCAAGGATGCGGCTTTTTAACATCAGCGCATATCTTTCATCTGCGCCGTCCCTTACTTCACCCAACCCGTAAATGCCCTGGTTGGTATCAATTCGAATAATGGCTGTTCGTCCGAGTACAGTTGTTACAGCATAACGCAAATCAGTTATTTTGAGATCAGATGGGTTTGACTTGCGGTTGATGCCTGATGTAGTTTGCGCTAATACATCTTCAATAGGTGAAAACATAAAAGAACTTCCCAGCGCCATGCCGCCTAAAGCCGTTTTTTTAAAGAATGAACGTCGTTGATTTTCGGACTCCTGCCCATTGTTAACTATTGGTTGAATTTCCGGATCTTTAAGGCCAAGTTTTGCTGCAATTTTTTCAGATGGCGTCATAACAATTGTTTAGAAATTTGATAATTTAAAAAATATGTAATACGATTTTTAACAAAAAGAAATCAAAGCCCTTCCAGCTTTAACTAATACTGCGTTTTGACCATAAGGTATGATTAAAATCATTTAAATAATAGAAGAATTCGTTTTCCGAGCAACAATTTTTTATCCTTTAAATTCTATTCTAGTCTATGCATCAGGCTTTACTCTTATTCTTACTAACGGCTTCCATCAGCCCTTTTACATAACCCCAGGCAAACAAAGATCCTATCGTGCTGTAACCGGGAAAGTCGTTGCTGTCGCCAGCCATAGTAGGTACGTGATCGGGACGTATTGCTCCTTTGAAACCGATCTCGTAATAGGCTTCCATCGCCCTGTACATATCTATCTGCCCTTCATCATGAAAAGTTTCTTCAAATTTGAACTTACCGCCTCTTACATTCCTGAAATGAACAAAATGTATAAGCTTTCTTTTACCAAAATACCTCACAGTAGCAGGGATATCTGCGCCCATCAGCGAAAAGTTCCCCTGGCACATGGTAATTCCGTTACTCGGACTTTTTACCAGGTCAACAAGTCGTTTGAAATTATCTACAGTTGTCATGATGCGTGAAATGCCACGTATGCTGTCTACCTGCGGATCATCCGGGTGCATTGCCAGTTTCATCCCAACTTTTTCTGCTTCTGGTATCACCGCTTTCAGGAAATACTCCAGGTTCTTCCACATGGTTTCTTTTGACACCTCTCCATATTTTGTCAATGCATCGTTCTTAATCACTTCGTAATCGAAAGCCGTTACCAGGGCGCCACCGCGACCTACCTGGTCGTTTTTTGTACGGTACCAACCAATGACGGGCATCCAGTTGTAGCAGATAGTATCTACACCGGCTTTAGACAGATTTTGCATGAAAGTTATGAAGTTGGCAATTTCTTCGTCTCGACCCTCGAGGCCGAGTTTTGTTTTTTCACCCAGAGAAGGAGGGCCTTCCACGACGTTAAAATTCAATCCAACATTTTTCCATGCCTGTTTCACCGCTGTTACTGCGTTGGCATCCCAGGGCTTCGCGCTTTCGAGAGATACCATCTTGGTATTTATTCCACCCACTGCGCCGAATACTTCCATCTGTTTCAAAAGGGCGATCTTACGATCATTCATGCCGCTGAAATAAGCTTCGCTGGCCTGCATCCCGGCATCTTTGGCCAGTTCATCCAGTTCTGGCGAAGCACTGCCTGTCTGCTGGTTCGGCGTACCGGCCATTCCCGAGCTTATTCCCCCAATGGATACTGCGGCTGCGAGGGATGTGCTTTTCTTAATAAAGTCTCTACGGTTATTTTTCATGATTGTTACCTTTTTGGTTGTTTGAATTTTGGCTATCGGGTATCGCTCTTTCGGCGGTGTTAAATTAATCAATTCATTTTCGGCTAATCATTGACTTTAGGAAAACAATAATACACATCATCTTATTAAAATTCATGGTCTCCTGCATTCACCATTCACCATTCACCATTCACCAAATCTACCCCCCCAGCGACATTACCGCGAGCTTCATTGCCTGTGTAAATGCGATATTATAGGTCTGGGCCGCGTAACCACCTCCACCCGGATACTGGTTCTTTATGCCGCCGGGGTGATCTTTGTCATAATCTATTGCACGGGGATGTTCAGGGTAAAGGCCGTACTTGTAACCCACCTGAACCAGTTCCTTCATGATGGCAAACATATTGATCTGCCCTTCGTCCAGGAAAACTTCTGCGTATTTCACATAAGGCTTTTCAACGGTGACATTGCGGTAATGAACATGATTGATACGGTCTTTCTTTCCAAAAAAGCCGAGCACCTCCAGTGGATCTTCACCCATTTCGCGGGTGACCCCACAATCGTAAGTTATGCCATTTGAGGGACTGTCAACGATGGATATCAACCGCTTCCAGTCTGCAAGCGTAGCCATTATTTGCGCTGACCCATGGCTGACCGGTATCGGCGGATCATTGGGGTGAAGTGCCATGCGAACGCCAGCTTTTTCTGCAACCGGTATTACCGCTTTGAGAAAATAAGTCAGGTTATTCCAGAGGTCGGGTGCTTTGTGTATGCCAATTGCTGGTTTGGCAGGCAGGTCTTTGACGGGTGCATAGTCGAAAGCTGTATGACCAGAACCTCCACGTGCCTTCTTTTCGTAATAACCTTCCATGAGGCGATCTGCGTAAAAATTGTATTCCACTATCGGTAACCCCGCTGCCCCGGCTGCCACCAGCGAGTCCTGGATTTTTTTTATTTCAGCATCTCTGCCTTCACCTCCATATATTGTGTTGGGGTGTCCGCCGATCATCATGTTAATGACGGTTAAGCCGTTTGCCTTGAAACGGTCCATGATAGCCCGAAGCGACTGTTCTGTCCATGGAATTTGCGGCCCACCCATCAGTACATAGTCAACACCTACCTGCTTATATTCCTTCATTTCCTGCTCTGTAGCATCGCGCGACAGGCCTACACAGATCTTCGGCGTCTTATTGTTATCAGGTATCGGCCACTCAATCTTTGCTGCCGATTGATTTATTTCAGTTGAATTATTGTCCGTGGTAGGGGCCGCCTTCAGTCCTAACCCTGCTACTGAAAGTCCGGCTGCCAGAGAAGAAGTTTTTTTTATAAACTCCCGGCGATTATTTTCCATACTTTGAATTTTTAAGATTTGTCATTGTTATCCCTGTTTCGTCCGCTGCGTTCGCTGCGGTTACCTTAACACTTACTTATCCCACCACACGGGCGTAGTATATTGGTCTTCACCCTGGGTGGCTACGGCGGCATCATAATTTTCTTTGTTCAACGTTGCTTCACTAACAGGGTAGCGTAAACGCACCAGCGCTTTTCCACCTGTAAAATTACCAGGGTAATTGGGTGGGGTAAGAACCGGGTAGCCGGTACGTCGAATATTGGAGAATGCCTCGAAGTTATCATACCACATGAAATGGGCCAGGTAAAACTGGGTATGTAACTGCTCCATCTGCAAGGCAAAGGAAGCCCCATTGAGCGGATGCGCTAACAGGTAACTGTCAATAGCCGCCTGGGAGATGGCAAATGCACCACCGCCAGGGAATAGAACGGCCTGCGGAAAAATAGAAGTAGACTTCATGGAAGCATTAACAGCCGCATTGTAATGAGCGGTGGCCGGACTGGCATCCCAGCCGCGCAGTGACGCCTCGGCAAGCAGGAATTCTACTTCAGCATAGCTTAAAATAACAGAAGGTGCGCTCAGGCTGGCTATCGTTCCGGTGTTGGGCTCTGAATACTCAGCCAGCATATTATTGCTCCAGGTAGGAATGACAGATTTGATGGTCGTTGCGTCATAACCGTTGGGAAGCCCTTTTTGCAGAGCCGGGTTTGTTGTGGTAGCGAGTTTGGCAGCCTGCATAGAGAGTATATTCCCCTCCCACATGGTAGCATAAAAGGGCAGCCGGGGATCGTTGTATCTTACCAGGTAGTCTATTAAAGTTTTCGCCAGTTTCACCGGGCCTTTTCCCTGGTTAGATTCCGGAAAACTTTCACGCTTCAGTTCAGCAGCATCCCTGTTCTCGGAGTTGGTAGAACCGGGGGCATGTCGTACGATGGCCATATCCGCGTTACTTTTCATAACACCACCTGTAATAGCTTTAACCACCCACTCCTTAGATTTCACCGGGTCAACATTACTCATGCGCATACCCAGGCGTAACATCAATGAATAAGCGAAGGTTTTCCATTTGTTAAGATCGCCTGAATAAATGATATCAGAGGCTCCCAAAGTAGGTTTTGCCGCGTTTAACTGCCCTATAGCGGTTTGCAGCTCGGTAAGCATCAACGGATAGATTTCCGATTGCTTATCATATTTAGGTTTAAATGTGCCGTTGGCAAAGCCCAGTCCCGCTTCTTTGTAAGGAACATCACCATACATGTCAGTGGCCCTGTGCAATATATAAACCCGCCAGATGCTTCCAATGGCGTAGTAATTGATAAATTCAGGATTGTCTTTTGTTAGTTGAATCATCTGCACCAGTTCTTTCAGGTGTACTGAATAGATTGTTTCGAATAAATCACCGAACTGCCCGTTCTCAAAATTTTTATCCCCCGACCAATTCGTTCCCAAGGCAGCCATGTACTGGTTCGTTGCGGCGAAATATTTTATGCCTACCCGGTTCCTGTCGTTAGTACCGACACCAGCTGTTCTTACCTGGCTTGTAGTTAACAGATTGCCAAGCACCGGGTTAGTATAAACATTCGGGTTCTTGTTCATTGACTCAAAACCCTTATCACAGGAAATGATCAGCACGAGGCCTGCTACCAGGAAGCAATATTTCACTGCCCCGTTTATTGAATAAGTTTTGATGTTGTTCATATAATTTTTTTAATCGTGACTACAATTCATTCATTAAAACCTTACCTGCAGGTTTAATCCATAACTGCGGGCGGTGGGTAACCCAAAATTTTCCAGGCCCTGTGCGTTTCCGTTACTATAGCTTGATTCCGGGTCAATATTACGGGCGGTGTTATAAATCAACAGCAGGTTGCGTGCAACAAAAGAAAGGCTTAGAGACTGGATCGGCGCATTGCCCAGGATGGTTTTCGGAAGGCTATATCCCAGGATAACCTGGCGCAGCTTAATAAAGTCAGCATCTGTTACAAACTGGTCAGTAAGCGTTGCCCAAATTGTTGAATAGTAAGTCTGCGCTGATACCGTTCCGCTATATGGATTACCGGCTGGATCAACACCTGAAACAGGTATTCCCTTCTCCCTGATTCCACCTTCTACGGTTCGTTTATCCAGGCCAAACTGGGTACCGTAAGCATTTGTGGCTGAATAAACCTGTGCCCCAAACTTGCCATCCAGTAAAAAGCTGAAGTTGAAACTTTTAAAACTAAAACTGTTGTTCAGTCCAGCTATATAGGGAGGCACACCCCTGCCTAAAGGAACCAGTGGGCTTTGTAGGGGAATACCGGTTGCACTATTATAAACGATCTGACCTTTTGCATCGGTACGCGCCCTGTTTCCTGCGATCATACCAAAAGGCATCCCTTCAAAATGATAGATGCCGCCATTTTGGGTACGTGTAGTTGCACCAGGCAAGAAGATCGATTTAAGACCATCAGCAATTTTCAAAACTGTATTTTTATTGTAGGCCATATTGAAACTTACCTCCCAGCTAAAGGAAGTACGTTTTACAGGTGAACCTGTCAGTAAAAGTTCTACGCCCCTGTTTTTAATCTTCCCCACGTTGAGGGCAACACTGGTATAGCCGGAGGTAAAAGGAACAGAAGCGTTTACAATATCATTGGTTGTTGTTCTGTCGTAGAAGGTAAGGTCAAGTGCAAGCCTGTTGTTGATTAAACGGGTCTCTAAGCCAAACTCGGCCGTAGTGGAAGTGTAGGGTTTCAACTTGTTGGGAATGGTGGAATTGGTAATATTCATCAATGTGGCACCATTCACATATTGCTGTGCCTGCGCAGTATAGGTGAGATCTAATCCATAAGGATTGGGAGCACCGCCTCCTACCTGGGCCCAGGAAGTACGGAATTTGCCGTAGTCGAGCCATTGAGGCTTTCCTTTCCAAGCATTAGAAAATAGAAAGCTTACACCGGCCGACGGATAAAAAAGATGGTTATTGTTAATATCAAGTGTAGAGAACCAGTCTTCACGACCGGTTAAGGTTAGAAAGAGCAGGTCATTATATCCCAGGTCTGCTGAAGCAAATAACGAGTTGATGGCAAAGCGCCTGTAGCTTTGCGAAAAAGTCTGGCTGCTGCCATTTGATATGAAATATTGAAACGGTACATTAAAGAAACCACTTGTAAGGGTAACGCCATCCGACGTATTCTTCATCTGGTTACCGCCAGCCAATGCGTTCAGGGAGAATTTGCCAAAATTTTTCGTCAGGCCAATCAGCGCTTCTGCATTAATTTCGTCACTTAACAATTGGTCAGTCGTCATACTACCACGGTTGTTGAAAGCGGTTCCGGTGGGTTCTATATTGTTCCCTTTCAGGTCGAAATAATCAATACCAACACGGGCCCTGGCATATAGCCAGTCAGTGATGTTGTAACGGAGGCTAAAGGAGCCAATGAACCTGCGGCGTGCGTCTCCATTCTTGACTTTATTAATAGCAAAATATGGATTGGTAGCATATATGTACTCGCTCCAGATACTTTCGATGCCGTTGGCATCATAACCAGGGGCCAGGGTACGAACGTCTACATTGTTTCCAACCAGCTGGGCACCAGCATTCGGATTCTTGGTGAAGTCTGCAGTAAAAGTGCGGTTCTTATTTTGCTCAATATTATACTGCACATTTGTTTCAAATAAAATTTTATTCTTTAAATTACCATTAATGCTGAGGTTGAATGTTTTCCGGTTAAGCGAATTGTTTGGTACAATTCCCTTATTCTCCAGGTTCGAGGCAGAAAACCTAAAATTAGCCAGCTCACTGCCACCATTGATAGAAACGGTATTTGAAAACGTTTTCCCCGTATTGTAAAAGTTTTTGATGTTGTCTTTCTGCGCGCTGTAAGGTCTTGCTGTTCCATCGGGTTGTATGATCGGTGACCCGTCCAGCTTTGCCCCCCACGACATTCTTCCATTTGCGATGGCTTCTTGTTTGGATGTAGGTGCAATGCCTCTTGAACCGGAGCCATATTCGTATTGCCAGTCTGTGAGCTTAATGGGGTTTTCCAAAGTATAAGTACTGTTCAACTCTACACCCAGGCCCTTCTGCGCCCTACCCGATTTTGTTGTTATCAGGATAACGCCGTTTGCTGCCCTTGAACCATAAAGTGCCGCCGCGGTGCCGCCTTTTAATACTGACATCGTTTCTATATCATCGGGGTTAATACTAACCAACCCGTCACCACGGTCTATACCCCCGAATGTTCCGGCGGAGCCCTGGTTGGAATTATTTATCGGGATGCCGTTTACCACATACAACGGCTGGTTTTCGCCGTTCAAAGATCCGTTTCCGCGGATGACCACCCTGCTTGAACCTGAAGGACCGGTGGCTGTGCTTGTGGCATTAACACCTGCAACCCGGCCTGTCAAGGCATTTCCAAGGTTCACTTCCCTGGCCTTGGTGAGGTCTTCTCCGCCAATTTGGGTTACGGAATAGGTCAGCGATTTTTTGTCCCGTTTAATTCCCAGGGCGGTCACAACGACTGCATCAAACGCCTGCCTGTCTTCAAGAAGTTTGACTGACATTACTATTTGTCCGGCCGGGTCTATCTCCTGCGTTGTAAAGCCGATGGAAGAAATGATTAAAATACTTTTATCCGGAGCAGTAATGGAAAATTTTCCGTCGGCCTTGGTAGTTGTTCCGATCTTACTTCCCTTTAAGGTAACACTTACT